>CAZQYT010000050.1:0-7952 GCA_964597475.1 uncultured bacterium
ATATAGGTCAATTGATTTTATTACTTTTCTTTTATAAGCTTTTAATCCACAATTAAAATCATGAATCTTGATTCCTGTAAATAAACGAGTTATAAAATTAAAAAATTTTGAAGGATATCGTTTTGAAATGGGATCTTTTCTATTTTTTTTCCAACCTGAAACCATATCCCAACCTTCTTCAAGTTTGTTAATTAAGGGGATTATTTCTTTAGGATCATCTTGAAGATCTGCATCCATAGTAATAATTATGTCACCTTTTGCATATTCAAACCCTATTCCAAGTGCATCTGATTTACCAAAATTCTTATAAAATGAAATTAATTTAATATTCTGATATGATTTTGAAAGTTTTTCTAAAATCATATCAGAATCATCATTACTACCATCATTTACAAAAATTACCTCCCAGTCTAAAAAAGGACTCATTGAATCTGATAATTCTTCAAATAACTTTTCTAATGATTCCTCTTCATTATAGACTGGTATTATAATACTTATAATTGTACTTTTATTCATTAAAATATTCCATAAAAAGAAATAGGAGGGAATAACCCTCCTATTTTTCCTGAAAATATACTATTTTATTTTGAAAGAAGTTCTTTTACAAGACTATCGGCATTTTTACCATCTGGTATGCGAATCATCTCTTCATAAAATCTTAAGGCACCCGTTTTATCAGATTTACCTGATCTGATTAATTTAATATGGTTTTTAGATGATGCTTTCTGCTTTCCAATTTTTTCACCAAAGGTTTGCTTCTTTGCCATACTTCACTCTCTTTCTTATGCTATTCAATATTAAAACTATTAATTATATAACTATCAAAAATACAGGTAATCATAAAAAAAAACGAAAGTTTTTTAATTTCATATCATTTACCTCTAACTAATTTTATTTTATCGTCATATCTATTTTTTATATCTTTTCTTTCAGTCGAATCAGAATCTGCCATAATAGAACTTTTTTGTGGAGAAATTGTAATGGAAGGATTATTATTTTTATTCTGATTTGAAAAATCATCAATATTTAAATCAGGAATTTGATCATTATCAAATAAAACATATGATGCAATCATTATCATCACAAATGACAATGCAAAACCAATTGTTGGCGCTGGCGAATATCCAAAAGGCCTAAATGTTTGTATTTTTTTCCATAAAGATGGTTCTTTATTATCTAATTCAAAAATCCTTCGATTCAAATTTCTCATAAAACTAGATGAACTTTCATATGTTTTCATATTCGGCATTGCCTTAATAAGATGAATTATGTCATTTAATTTAATTTTGCACTTTCCACATTCATCTTTATGTTTTAAAAATAGTTTTCTATCTTTCTCTTTTATTTCACCTTCAATATATGCTGTTAAATTCAGCTCAAAATCATAACATTTCATTTAATATGGATTTTCTCCTTTTTTCTTTAATAATTCCTGTAATTTCAATCTACCTCTATTTATACGTGATTTGACAGTACCTAAAGGCAAATCTACTATTTTACTAATTTCGTCATAAGAAAGTTCCTGAATATCTCTTAAAATAATAATAGTTTTAAAATCATCAGGTAAATCTGAAAGAGCACTTTGAATTTTTATCTCCAAATTTTGAGATAAATGTTCTTCACTCTGGTCTATTTCTTCACTACTAATTATATATTCTTTATCATCACTACTTAGTTCACTTACAGAGAAAGTTTTTCTACGCTTAATTTTTCGAAGCTCAGTTCTAGCTAAATTTGCAGCAATAGTATAAAGCCATGTTGAGAACTTTGCAATTTCCTGATATGAATTTTTATGAGTATATAGTTTAATAAATGTATCTTGAACTAAATCTTCAGATCTATCAATATCATTTAAAAAACGATAAATGAAATTCAATAATCTATCTTTATAACGAAATACTAATTCATTATAAGCTTGAATTTCACCATCTTGAAAATTTTTAATTAATATTTCATCTGATATTTTATAATCAGACATAATATCCTTTACATGCTTTTATAAAAAATTGTTCTAAAAGTAATTGCTGATTAATTGAAATTGTTTTAGATAATACATCTATTTTTCTCAATTCTTGTAATAATTCAGTTAATTCACTAAAAGTAAAATTATTATCATAAATTTTCAATCTAGAAGAAATTATTTTATTTATTCCAATATATCCTTCTAATTTCACCTTTCCCATCTTTTTCCATAACATTTGTTGACACAAATTAACAAGATTGATGACAATTACTGAAATTTTAGTACCATTAATTAAAAGTGAACTTAAAACTTCTATCGACACTCTTAAATCTTTCTTTCCTAAACTATCTTGAATTTTCCACAATGGAAACAAACGATCACAATTTTCTAACTGAAAAGGAAGATCTTGGTTTATTTCATTGCCATCAATCATTATTGAAGTATTTTTTATTTCATTAATAACGTGGGAAATATAATCTCCATACAAATCAATATATTGATTTAAAGCATCATCTGTTATTCTTATATTTTCTTTTTTCAAATAAAACAAAATCCATTTTTTCATTTCACTTTCAAATGGTGTGCGTGTATCAATAGATTCGGAAATTTTACATATTTTATTTAAAAAAGTATTTTTCATATCAAATTCATCTATAATGATAACTAAAATAACACTGGTATTAGGAGATTTAATATATTGAATAACTTCTTCTCGCCCTATGTTACTTCTAATTTTTTTTATTTCACGAACAACAACTATGCGTTTTTCTTGAAATAGTGATATTGATGAAAGTTCCTCAAATAAAACTTCTAAGGAATCTTGATCCATAGAATAATGAACTTTTAAAACATTATCATTACTATGAAAATTAGATAATTCATTTATAAAACAATCCTCTAAAAATGGTTCTCCCCCCAATAAAATATATGATGGTAAAATTTTCCCTGCCCTAATTGTACGTATTGCTTGCCCTGTAGTGATCATTTTAACTAATATTCAAAAATAAATATGATACGATTGAAATAAAAATACAATAAAATGAAAAATAATAAAATTTTCCTTTTGAAATCAATTGTAATAAAAAGTTGATAACAAAATATCCTGTTGTTGCTGCAGAAATAAAACCAATCATTAAACTAATCAAAGAAATATTACTTGAAATATCAATATTAATAATTTGAAAAAAACCTGCTCCCAATAATCCTGGTATAGCTAATAAAAATGAGAATTTAGCTGCCTCATTATGCATAACACCTAATAATAATGCAGTTGAAATCGTAACTCCAGATCTAGATATACCTGGCATTAAAGCAAAAACTTGAGATACTCCTATAAATACTGCAATTAAAAAAGTTATTTTTTTTACTGATTTTCTTCTAATAAAAAAAGTTGTTGCTATTATTAGCCCATTAAAAAATAATGCAAGTATTACAATTGATGGAATAAACAATGATTCTATAAAATTACTATAAAATAAACCAATAAAAGCAATAGGAATAAATGAAATAAATAAATAAAAAACATATTTCTTTTTTTCAACATCACCATTAATAGCTTTTATACATATATCTTTTAATTCTTTTTGATAATAGATCAATATGGATAATAATGTTCCTAAATGTAAAGTAATTTCAAATAAAATACCTTCCATTTCAAATCCTAAAAAATGTTGAGCCAAAACAAGATGGCCTGAACTACTAATTGGTAAAAACTCAGTCAAACCTTGGATGATGCCTAATATGATTGATTCAAAAATATTCATTTATTAATTCCTGCAAAACCAAACAATCTTCCAGACTTAGCACCATCTCTTCTATAACTATGATATTTTTTTGATTCAAAAGTACATATACTAGATTTTTTAATATTTTTTTTAATTATTCCTAGTTCAAGTAGAAAAAAAACGATCTGTTCTCTAATCCCTATCTTCCACTTTCCATCTTTTAATTTATCTTTGATATTAAAATAACTTGCAACATCATCATCTACTACATAACAACATTTTCCTATAGAAGGACCTAAATAAATTTTAATTTCCTTAGGGTTAGCCCCTAAAAATAACATTTTCTCTATTGAACTTTGTACTATACCATCTACTATACCTCGCCAACCAGCATGTACCAAACCAATTATTCTAGATCTAACTGCATATAAGTAAATAGGTACACAATCAGCAACTTGAAGACAAAGCAAAATATTGGGAATAGTTGTAATCAAACCATCCGTGTTATTATAAATACCTGGTTTGTAAATTATATTTACATTCGATGAATGTACTTGTTCTGGTATTGCTAAAAGTGATGGAGAAAAGTTTATCCTATCAGCAATATACTGAATATTTTTAGATTCTTTATTTAAATGAAAATAAAAAAATGCATCTTTTGAAATCAAATTAGAATAATCAATCAATAAAGATTTCACGTATAAAATTTATCTTTTTGTAATATTTTCAAAACCATTTAATTATTATTTTGTAGAAATTTTTTCAATTGCAATAATTGTAAACTTTATTTCTTTATTTTTTATTTCAAGTTTAAAACAATCATTAATTTTTTTTCCAACCATAGCTTTACCAAAAGGTGAATGATAAGTTACAATCATAGGATAAAGATCCAACTCAAATTCAATGGGGCCTAACAAATAATACTCTTCATTTTTTTCTTTACCCTCTTCACGAATTGTAACCTTGTTACCAAATCCTACCTCATGAATTTCAATCTCACTATGCTCAATGAATCGAAATGGTGCATGAGACTGCAACAATTGTTTCTTATATATTATTAAGCTCATTTCTTCTCTAGCAGCATGATATTCAGCATTTTCTTTTAAATCACCATGGCTAGCAGCATCTCGAATCTTTAATGAAGTCTCCCTTTTTAACTTATCAATAGATTTCATTTCTTCTTCTAATGTACGATATGTTTTCTGTAAAATCAATGTTGCCATATTAATTTTCCTATTTATTATAAAATTGTAATAAGAATGATATAAATAAAAATAATAATTCCAATAATACTATAATTTAATAAAAAAGAAAGACTTTTAGTTTCTCTTTTTCAATTTTACAATTGATTATTTTATAGTTATAGTTATGGCTAATATTGACCTAAAGTTAATTTAATAATCATCTTTTAGGAGAGAATATATTTCAAATTACATCATTTCAGAAATTGGAAAAACAGGTATTAAGGATCTATTAAATAACTTCCTTTTAATATTATAGTCAATAGTTATACAAGAAAATAGCCATGTATAGCCTTTAATTCTCATACTTGATTCACCCTTAAAATGATTTATTCCAATACCAAAACCAATAGGCAACCCTCCATCAACCATACGTCCATCTGACAATAACATCATTTGTAAATCAATATATTTCTCTTTCAACTTAGAACTATTATACTTTTTAAATCCAAAACATATTGAAGGTGAATAAATATACCCTTCTGGAGAATGTAACACACCTATACTAATTTGGAAACCATAGAATAATTCTTTATTTGTATTCAATCCTATTTGTATACCAGGACTGATATATGGTTCATACTTATCCATTTTTCCCCATCCAACACTCATAAAAGAAAGGAATATCAACAAAAATATAGTTTTTCTACAAAATTCCATAAATGCAAGTTATATGAATTATCTTTAGAGACTATAATATTAAATTTCTAAAACCATATTAATCAATATAACAATATCAAGAACATCCAAAATTCCATCATAGTTCAAATCAACAATAGATTCATAATCACTTTCTAAAATCAATGTTACTACCTGTATAATATCTAATATATTAATTAATCCGTCATTATTAATATCACCCATTAAAATAGGATTGAAATAATTAAAATCATATTTTTTAGATCTATGTACATTTACAAATTCACCAATATATTCCCATTGTATTATTCCTTCGTGATCAACTTCAAATATTCTATTATCTCCAAATGATGTTATAAAAGTATTTCCATTCGGCAATCTAAATGCTCCAGAATGACTTTGAGAATGGAAATTCGATTGATAAACCCATAAAAAATCATATGGTTCATATGGTTCATCATTAATTAAAGAATAAAATCCATTATTCGATACAGGGGGTTGAAATTCAATTACAGCTGAAGATCCTTCCGAGTGATTATTATTAAATATTAAAATATTATCCTCTCCTGGAAAATTATTTTCTATCCAATTTACACCATGAGGAGAAAATAATTTTTTATCAGAAGTAGAACCTCTATTATAATTAAATGGGTTTCCCCATCTATATAAAATATCTCCACCCATATTATAAATGCCTCCAGAATGTCCACTTGCTTCATAGGTAGTAGTAGAATGGTCAATTATATATATTTCATTTAACGAGCGTGAAGAAATTATTATTTGATTCAATTCAGGATTAAAATCAATACAATTAATATGTGTATAATCATCATAATTATTAGTTAAGTTAATATTTAATAATTGTGGGTTTTGAGCGATACCTCCATATTCAGGAGAATCAATATTAGTATCTTGTATTAAATGGTCATAAAAATGCCATTCCCATATAATATTTGCATTATCATTTCCAACAGGTTCTATTTCAATTATTTTATCAATATCTAAATCATTATCAAAAAATATATTTTCTTCATTTGAAATTGTTTCACGGCATAAACATAATATGTTCCCATTAGGTAATATTTTTTGTTCATGATGCAATCTACAAATTTCTGTTTCCAATAAATAACTCCATAGTTGATTTCCATCCCAATCAATTAATTGAATCAAAAAAAACTCATTATCAACTCTAGAAAATGAATACAACGAACTATCGGGATTTAAATATGATTTTAAAAGACCAGGGATATCCCATTGATGAATTATTTCATTATCTATATTGATTAATACTGCCTTATCATACTGATAATCAGAAAGTAAAACTATGCCTTCACTAATTTCAGAGAATAAAAGATTAATACTAAATGTTATAAATAATATAATTTTTAATTTCATATATCATTATCCGAAAATTTAACTTCATCAACAACAACAAAATACTGTCCCCACCCACTACTTATTAATAAGGAGACTATTAATAAAAGAATGGTTTTTTCATATAATTTCATAGTTTAATATAGACTATAATGCGGAAAAAGTCAAATCGAGTTGGTCACATTATTTTGGAAATAAAAAAGGGAGACTTTTTAGTCTCCCTTTTAAAAAAATTTGTTAACAAAGATCATTCTACAGTGAACGAATGTGTTTTGAGTGTAGTATTTCTCATGTTATTAATGAGGATCAGAATCATACAATAAATTATAGAGACATTTAATTTCTCGAGGATATGAGGGTTCGTTTGAACCCCCTTCAAGGAGATATTATTTCACATTTAATGTCATAAATGTTTCTCCAATAGATAATCCATCAATACACCAAGCATCATCTTTATAACACAATGTTTCAAAACCTAATTTATCAAAAACATGTTTTGCATTTTCATTCCCAGAAAAAGTACCTAAATCTATCCAAGAGATACTTGATTCATCTTTACACCATTCTATGATCCTACTAATTAATTCTTGCCCTAAACCCATATTTCGATATTCTTTATATATACCTAATCCTAAATCCACTCTATGAATATTAGTTGGTAGTTCACCTGCAGTTATTTGTGCACTACCTACAATTCTATTACTATCAATGATTCCCCATGCTCTTCTCCAACCAGGTATAGAAATTTTTTGTGCCCATAATTTTTTATGTTTTTTCCTTAATCGATCAATAGAATAAGGTTCATCACTATTATATGGTCCATAATAAATATTATTTTCACCCGATTCACAATCTAATATTTCACATTGTTTTAACCAACCTTCTAAATCATCAAGTGTTAACATTCTTATATTTAAAGAATTTGTAGGTTTCATTATTAATAATTTACAACAAATAAAAACTCCAAATATCCAATATTCAGAGTTCTTTTTTTACTTGGTGTTCAGTCTT
>CAZQYT010000051.1:0-432 GCA_964597475.1 uncultured bacterium
CATACCTATTTTTCTAGCAAAACCTACACCAGCATTTTTATGTGGTATTTCTAAATTTTTTGAAAATGCATCAATTATTCCAATAGAAAAATTATAATTATTATTAATAAGGAGTTCGTATGTTTTTTTATTATTATCTTTTATTATTTTATTTGTTTTCTCTGAGTTATTAATAATAATTATCACAACAATCTCTTTTAAAATCAAACTTGAATTTTTTTCAATACTTTTTAATAAGTTTGGTAAATATTCATATTCGCCATAGGCTGGTATTACCATTGCATGTGAAAATTTTTTTTCTATTTTTGGATAAATTTTCCAATGGCAATTGGTTCCTCTTTTTTTAATATAATTGTCAACAGAATACATTTGTAAAATAGTTTAATTATTAAGTCATTTTGTTCTTATTAATTTTAAAATTGAATCATAATT
>CAZQYT010000051.1:442-882 GCA_964597475.1 uncultured bacterium
TTTATTAATGTTGAAGCTTTTTAAAATGTATTCTTCATCTAAATCATCTACTAAATCTTTAATTCTATTCAGGTTTGATGAATAAAATTTTAGTATAATCATTGATAAGAATTTATCCATTTGACTATCTATTAATTTTAAATTTGAATCATAATTATTGCTAACCCAATGGATTTTTATGCCATTTTTTTCGATATTACGGAAAAATGTCATTTGTCTTTTAGAAAATTGATGTATCGCAATATTTAATTTTTCTTTCATGTCATCTATTGTAATTTTTTTTTGAAGGTAAAGACTGATATAGCGATATTCCAATCCAAAACTTTCTAATTTTTCATGGCTAATTCCATTATTAATTAAATCAATCACTTCTTCAATCATTCCTGTATTTAATCTTTCATGTAATCTTTTTGTTATTTTCTCTTTAATGATATTTCTTG
>CAZQYT010000051.1:892-7868 GCA_964597475.1 uncultured bacterium
TCCTATTACTAATGGATTATTGAAAAGTTTTTGAAAAGAATGCTGTTTATTTTTTTTATTTTTCTTGATAGTCATTTCAATTTCAATGGCTCTAATGACTCTGCGTTTAGTATCTGTAAGATATTTTTGTGAGTTTTTATTACATATAGAATCTAATTTTTTTATAAGATCATTTAAATTATCATGAGCCAGTTTTTCCCTTAATTTTAAATTAGGTTTTACTGCTGGTAATTGATAATTCATTAATATTGCTTTTATATATAACCCCGTTCCTCCACACAGAATTGGAATCTTCTTTCTTTTTATTAATTCAAGTAATATTTTTTGAGTATCTTTTTGAAATTGTAGGACATTGTAATTATTTTGTGGATTTATAATATCAATGAGGTGATAGGGAATTTTTTTATTATTATTTAAAATATATTCATTTAGATCTTTACCAGTACCAATATCCATTCCTTTATAAACTTGCCTAGAATCTGCAGAAATAATTTCACCATCAATTTCATTGGCAATCTGAACTGCTAATTTTGTTTTTCCCGTTGCTGTTGCGCCTAATATTGTAATTAGATCGTATGAACAATCATATTTCATTGTTTTATTTGATTTTAGATAAAATTTGATGTATTTAAATTAAAACTAATAAAAATAATCTTTAATTTAAAACAGTTTGAGCTTTATAGACAGATTGTATTTTATTAATGCTGTCATTTAAATGTGCATTTGTATAATCATTAAAATCATTATTAGATAGTAGCACTGAAGTTATATTTTCATTAATCTTTTGAAGGCTTGTTCTTGCAAGTGCAATTGCATCACTATGAAAATAATTTTTCTTATTCAATAAAATTGTACTTAATACCTCTATGTGTGATTTTTGTAAATCTCTACGAAAGCTATTTATATTTTCTTTATTATCAAGTTCAGACCAAATTGAAATGGTTATGCTTTGAAATAGTTCGGAAAGTGTAAAAATATCTTCTCCTAATAGATATTTAAGTTCATTATCTCTAACTCGAGAAAAAATTCTAGGATGATGTAGTCTATATAATGTCCCAGATTGTATCCATCTTATATAATCATGAATGGGGTAATCAATTCTGCTCATCCTCCAAACTTTCCCCCGAAAATCACCTTCACGTTCAGGGGCAAGTTTATTTAGCAGATCAGGATCAAAATTAAAGGCATTTTTTGACAAAATATTATCAATTATAAATACTAGAGCATCACGTTGTTTTTTTGCTGGTACCACTGTAAAAGGATTTTTATCTCCAGGATCGCCAATATGATGCCTACTATGATATATACCTCCTATATACTTAGCTATATTACGTGATGCGCTATGATATTGCCTGAGCCCTCTTTCAAAAACATTACGTATTTTAACATATTTTTCACCTTTTTTTTCAAAATAACTAGGAATTGAATCCCAAAGTGCATGTGATAATTCAAAGATTTTTTCGTAGTATTTAATTGGATCATCAGTTAAATCCCACGCATTGGAATGAGGGTCAATTCCCCTTGTTGAAAGGCCATATGTATCTTCATCAGTACCATATCTAAGCAATGGATCGGTAGATTTTGATGCAATTTTATTTAAAAGTTTTTCTTCAGATAATTCATTTCCATTTGATTGTTTGTATGCATATTCTATTGCCCAAAAGTCATAAATGCCTGGTTTGGTTTGGAAAAAATTTTGGCCATCAAATATATTGATTGGCTGATAATCCATGACAGAACCACTAATGCCATTTTTATTTGTAAAATTTATGTCACTTAGTTGTTCAATGGAGTAAATTGAACTTGCTTTGAAATTATGCCGTAAGCCTAAAGTGTGTCCCACTTCATGTAAGACTAAGTCAACTAGTCCATTATGAATATACTCTTTTAATTCTTCTTTAGTTCCTTCTATGGTTTTAGAAATTTTCATTAAATCCCAAGCTGTGGCCATCTCTTCTTGAAGATGATGCCCATAATTGCACGATTTAGATATTTTTTTTTCTTCATATTCATCATCATCAAAATCTAATGTAGCAGGAGTTATGAGAGGTTTTACAAAATCAGTGTGACTTTTAAAAAATCCTCTTACAAAATCAGCACTAATCCTAATATCTGCATCATACAATTCACCTGTATATGGGTTTGCTCTTGAGGGGCCTACTGCATATCCTGAACCGGGATGAAATAGCCAACGTATGGTATTGTAGCGAACATCCGCAGGATCCCACGTGGCATCATCAGGCATTTGTTTTACTATGATCGCATTTTTAAAACCTACAGCCTCAAAGGCTTCATTCCATGCTAGTACACCTTCTCTTATTGCATCTCTAAATTCATATGGTACTGTATTTTCAATCCAATAAATAATAGGCTTGATTGGTTCGGAAAGTTGTTTTGAAGGGTCTGATTTTTGTAAGTTCCATCTATTTATATATCGAATATATGGAGAATCTTTTAATATATTAGTATAATCTTGAAAGATGGTTGTAAAATGTCCTATGCGATCATCTGATCGTCTTGGAAGGTAATTTGTTTCTTGGATTTTAGATAAACTGACATGATATGTACTAATCATACTGCTAGAGTTAGGTAAAGTATATATATAAACAGGTTTTTTACCTTTAAAGTGGAGTGCTAATTCAATTTCAGTATTAAAAGGAAAAGATTTAATATTTTTGAAATAGCTATCTTTTTTATCAAAACTATATAAACCTTGACTTTTCATTGTTATTCTTTCAAGATCATATAGGAAAATGTCTCCAATGTTTACAAGTAATGCTCCTGTTTTAGGGTGCGGAGAGCTTGCTATTTTTGTTGATGATAAAATAGAATTAGATTTATGAGATTCAATAGACTTATGAAATGGAGAATTTGAATCAGCTCTAAATTTTAAATTAACATTAACAAATTGGATTCTTTTTCCAATTTTTTTAAACATAAATGGATATTCATTTAACATTGAACTTCCATCAAGGAAAAGTGCATCTCCAGATTCTCGTGTTAAGCCTGCTAAATAAATTACATCTAATTGATCAGGAAGAATTTCAATATATGCTTTATTGTCATCTTCATTCCAATGAATTGTAAAAAGACCTTCAATTTTCTTAAAATTTTTAATGGTATTTTCAAATGATTTCTCAGGTTTTTTATTCTTTAGAGATGCCTTTTTTGAAGTTTTTTGTTGATTTATTTCATCTTCTAAAAATTCAGTATCAAGGTTTTTAAAGGGGTCAGAGTACACTTGGTTTAAGAAAATAAACCAGATTAACAGATGGAGAAAATTTTTATTAATAAAAAATTTCATTAATTATTAAAGTAATTTAAGTCAATTTGATTATTTTTTATAATAATAAATATTCTCTTTAAAAATGTTATTTATATTAAAGATTTTATTTTATCTGTTAATTTTATTGCTTCAAATTTTGTGGGAGCTTCTGAATAAATTCTAATGATTGGTTCAGTATTAGATTTTCTTATATGTATCCAAGAGTTTTCCCAAATTAATTTCAATCCATCTTGTTCATTTTGTTCAACTTTAGAAAAATGATTTTTAATTTTATTTATTACCGCTTCAGCATTAATATCATTTAATTTGATTTTATCTTTAGCCATGTGAAACTGAGGCATTGAATTAAAAATACTACTTACAGATATATTGCTTTGTGCCATTCGATTTAAAAATAGTGTTACAGCTACAAGTGAATCCCTCCCAAGATGACTTTCTGCAAGGATAATACCTCCGTTGCCTTCTCCACCTAGGATGGATTTTTCTTCTTTCATTTTATTTACTACATTAATCTCTCCAACTGCAGTACGAATGACATTATTACCATATTTTTTTGCTATTTTATCTACGGCTAAAGTCGTTGATAAATTTGTTATTATCTCTTTATTTGATTTAGTAGTTTTCAAGAATCCATCAACACAAAAAACCAAAGTATATTCTTCCCCTAATGGGTTGCCTTTTTCATCGATGACAGCTAAGCGATCACCGTCAGGGTCTGTTGCAAAGCCAACATCAGCTTTTTTCTCAATAATTATTTTTTTTAAGTTTTTTAAGTTATTGGGGAGGGGTTCTGCTCCGCGGGGAAATTGACCATTTGGATTACAATATAGTCGATGCACTTTACACCCTAGAACTTTTAACATCTCTGGTAAGGCTTCTGAGGCTGCTCCATTAACAGCATCAATGACAACAGTAAATCTTTTATGTTTTATTAAGTCAAGGTTGATTATGGATAAATTGAGTGTATGGTTTATATGTGGTAAGTACCCTTTATTTATCGAAGTTGATTCTCCTTTAGTTTTTGTATCAATAATATTTTTTTTTGCTATTTCAAATAGTGTTTCATTTTTTTCTTTACTTAGGAAGCATCCATCTTTATCAATGAATTTTAATCCATTCCATTCTTCAGGATTATGGCTTGCTGTTATTACAATACCACCTGCAAATTTATTTTTTTCAACTAAAAATTGAGCTGTTGGAGTAGGAATGATATTATAATTTTTTATATTTCTACCACATTTCAGGATAGCTTTAGATGCAGTGTTTAATAATTTATGACCATGGATTCGGCTATCTCTTCCTAATAAAATTGTTCCTTCTGTTTGAATCATAGAAAATGCTTTAACGTGATTTGATAGTATTTTATTTGTAAGGCTTTTGCCTACAATTCCTCTGACTCCTGAAATTCCTTGGATTAATTCCATAGCTTAAATTAAACTAAGATTGATTAACATAAAAATAAATCAAAAAAAAATCCAAGAAAAGCTTGGATTTTTTTATTTAATTAATATTTTTGATTTTAGCCAAGATATTGGCGCAGTTTTCTGCTTCTTGAGCGATGCCTTAATCTGCGAATAGCTTTTTCTTTTATTTGCCTTACGCGTTCTCTAGTTAATCCAAATTCTTCGCCAATTTCATTTAAAGTAAGTGCATATGATTGGCCAATTCCAAAATACATGCGAATCACTTCTCTTTCTCTGTCTTTAAGTGTATCTAAGGCTGCAGATACTTCTTCTTGAAGTGAATCCATTTGTAATTCTTTATCAGGTTCTTCTGTTGCACCATCAGGGATTACATCTAATAAACAATTTTTATCTTCATCTGAAAAAGGAGTGTCGAGTGAATGGTGTCTACGAGAAATACGTTGAGCGTCATTCACTTCATGTGGTTTCATTTCAAGCTGTCTTGCCAATTCATCAGCCCTAGGAGAGCGTTCAAATTCTTGTTCTAATCTTTCTGCAGCTTTGTTTATTTTTGAAATTGTACCTACGCGATTAAGAGGTAAACGGACTATTCGAGAATGTTCTGCTAATGCTTGTAATATGGATTGTCTTATCCACCACACAGCATATGAAATAAATTTAAATCCTCTGGTTTCATCAAAGCGTTCTGCTGCTTTTATAAGCCCTAAATTACCTTCATTTATTAGATCTGTCAATGGAAGCCCTTGCCCTTGGTAATCCTTAGCAACACTTACAACAAATCTTAAATTAGCTTCTGTTAGCTCCTTTAACGCAAGCCTATTCCCTTGTTTGACTGCAATTGCAAGTTCAACTTCTCTTCCAGGGTCTAAGGGATCATATCGGCTAATTTCTTGTAAATATTTACTTAGAGAACGATTGGCATCGCTACCTAATTTTTTTATTTTTTTCTCAAGCTTAGCAATCTTCTTTTTTCTTTGATTTTCTTGTTTAGCTTTTTCAGCCATTAAAAGTTCTTCTTCTTCAGTAAGTTGATCTTGGACATTTTCAGGTTCCAATTCACCTTGATTTATTTTTGTAGGAATCGTATTTTTTTTAGTCGTAGCTTTTTTAACTGCCGTTGTTTTTTTAGTCGTAGCTTTTTTAACTGCCGTTGTTTTTTTAGTTGCCATTATGTCCTCAAGATTGATGTTTATTGTACAGCTAAGAAATTTAAATCTTATTTCAAAAATAAAACAATCATATTCTATTGTATAATTTTAAATAATCTTTAGGTGAGAGTTCTTCAGGTCTAAGATGTGCCCATTTGTCAAGTAGGCCTATTTCATAGATTTTAGTTAAATTATTCTTTAATTTCTTTCTACGTTGTGAAAAAGCTAGTTGAATAAATTGAGAAAATTTCTTAATGTTAGGGAGATTGCTTGAATGTCGATTGAAAGTTACAAATGCAGAATCAACTTTTGGCTGCGGCATAAACATATTTTTTGAAATTATGAATTCAATATTTACTTTACAATAAATTTGACACATGATAGAAAGTCTGCCATATGATTTGACTCTATGTTTAGAAATAATTCTTTCAGCTACTTCTTTTTGGAACATTAAACCCATTTTATTCCAATTATTGCATTCTAATAATTTAAATAAAATTGGACTACTTATATTGTAAGGTAAGTTCCCTATTACGATTATATTATGGGGGATATTTTTAAAATCCCATTTTAATATATCTGCTTCAAAAAAGGTTGCATTAGAAATTTTTTTTTCATTCAACTTTTTAATTAAGAGAGGATCTATTTCTACTCCATATAGGTATTTAATTCTTTTTATTAATTCATTCGTTAATGCACCATCACCTGGACCTATTTCTAAAACTTCATCACTAATTTTTAAATTTAGTGAATCTATGATATTTAAAATCATTGATTTGTTTATTAAAAAATTTTGTCCCCATTTTTTTTTAAAGGGATGTCTCATATAACAATTTAATTTTTTAGTTTAGTAAATAATTGGTGGGCAGTTGAATAAGTTGATTTGGCAACTTCTTCTAAGTCAATATTTTTTATGGATGCAATTTTTTCAGCTACGATAATAACATTTGATGGTTCATTTGTTTTGCCTCTATAAGGTTTTGGAGATAAATATGGGGAGTCTGTTTCCAACATTATTTTTTCAAGTGGCACATTTTCAACTATTTCAATTAAATCTTTAACAAAAGTAATCATACCAGTAAAAGATATGTGAAACTCTTTTTTTAAAATTAAATTAG
>CAZQYT010000052.1:0-4759 GCA_964597475.1 uncultured bacterium
AGTCCCCAATGTCCCGCCATAGCAATAGATCCTTGAGAAATAGGTTCTTGAATATCTCCATCACCATGCAAACAATATGTATAATGATTTATAACATCTTGTCCAAATCGACTTCTTAAAATACACTCTGCGACCGCCATGCCAACAGCGTTCCCAATCCCTTGACCAAGTGGCCCTGTAGTAGCCTCCACTCCTGGAGTCAATTTCCTCTCAGGATGCCCTGGAGTTCTTGACCCTAATTGGCGAAACTTTTTTAAATCTTCAATTGTCAACCAACCAATAAATGTAAGCATGGAATAAAGCAATGCTGATTCATGTCCTGCAGAAAGAACAAAACGATCCCTATCAATCCAATCAGGATCATCATGATTAAAGTACATAAGTAAAATCAAGAGAAGATATTGGGCCTCCCGTATGTCCAGAATTAGCATTTCTAACCGTGTCCATTATAAGCCCTTTAGCTATATTGATAGCCCGCTGATCCTTATCAACAACTGTTGCCATGGTCATCGAAACTCCTTTATTTATTTTAAATGAGGGAGCCTAAAATTAATAAAAAAAAAATGCCTAAAAAAGCTTCAAGTAATGAATCTATTATTATTTTTTAATTGCATCTCTATGAATGTTAACGGCCCTTCCAGACGGATCATCCATATTTTCAAATTCCTGACTCCATTTAAATGCAACTGGTGAAGAACAAGCTATTGATGGTCCAAAATCAACTGTAGATGCAGCCTGAACTGAAGGGAATAATTCAGAAAATATCATCCTATAATAATAGGCTTCTTTTGTATCAGGAGGGTTAATTTTAAAAACATGAGAAGATTTCTTCAACATTTCATCTGTAATCTGCATTTCAGAAAATTCTTTCAAACTATCTATCCAACCATATCCTACGCCATCTGAAAATTGTTCTTTTTGTCTCCAAAGGATATTTTTTGGCAAAAAACCTTCAAAAGCTTTTCGTAAAATAAATTTTTCAGATTTACCATTACTACACATTTTGTCAATGGGATCAATATTCATGGCATATTCTAAAAATTCTTTACCCAAGAATGGCACACGTGCTTCAACTCCCCAAGCAGCCATGGATTTATTAGCACGCAAACAATCAAACTTACTTAATTTTTGAATTTTCCTTACAGTTTCATAATGGAACTCCTCTTTATTTGGAGCCATGTGAAAATATAAATATCCTCCAAATATTTCATCAGCACCTTCTCCTGACAATACCATTTTAATTCCCATACTTTTAATTTTTCTAGCCATTAGATACATGGGAGTAGATGCCCTAATTGTAGTAACATCATATGTCTCTAAATGAAAAATTACATCTCGTAATGCATCAAGTCCTTCTTGAATAGTATATAAACATTCATGATGTACTGTTCCTAATTTTTCAGCAACAATTTTTGCAGCAGCTAAATCTGGTGAATCTTTTAATCCAATTGCAAATGAATGCATTCTTGGCCACCATGCATCTTCCTCACTATTGGTTTCTACTCTTTTTTTACTATATTTTGAAGCAATTGCGGCAATTAAGGATGAATCTAATCCTCCTGAGATTAGAACACCATAGGGCACATCACACATCAATTGTTTTTTTACTGAATCTTCCAATGATTTACGTAATTTTTTCAAGGATAATTTTTCTTTAGGTATTTTTTTACTCCAAGTGGGGTCGTACCATTTAATAAACTTACAATCTTTACTTTTTAAATAATGGCCAGGTGGGAATTCAATTAATTTTTGACATTTATCCTCTATTGATTTCATTTCACTTGCAACATAAACCATTCCATCTTCATCCCAACCAATATATAAAGGAATTATTCCAATATGATCTCTTGCAATAAAATATTCTTTACTTTTTGGATCATATAAACAAAAAGCAAAAATTCCATCTAAATCATTTAAAAAATTGACATCTTTTTCATCATAAAGATATAGTAAAATTTCACAATCTGAATTTGTTTGCCATTTATGATCTTTTATTAATTGTGTCGCTAATTCTTTATGATTATAAATTTCTCCATTTACAGCTAAAACTCTTTTACTTGTAATGTCATGTAAAGGTTGTGCGCCATGTTCAACATCTACTATCGAAAGGCGTTCATGCATCAAGATACAATAATCATCATTATAACTTCCACTCCAATCTGGCCCTCTATGACGAATTTTCCTAGCCATATTTAAAGCATCAGAGCGAGAAGTATTTATATCATGAACATTAAATAATCCTATTATGCCACACATTTATTAAATATTTTCCATAAAACACATAAAGAAAAATAATAACTATCAATTGATCATTAAAAGAAGTAGTTACAGCTTTGTGCTTGACTTTCTTCTCTATTAACAATTAATATTGATCTCGTCATGGGCAATAAAAAAAATATATTAACATTATTATTTATGGCTACGTTATTATTTAGCCAATTCCCCATAGATTTGCTACCAAATGAAATTTCTGATCCTTATTATTTTAATTCAGAAATAAATTCTGAATTTCATCTTAGAATTACAGCCAATGCAAGCACAAACTCGGCCAAAAAATATAATGAATAAAATACAAATTTAATATCAATTGATTATTATTGGGTAAATTTTAATCAAGATATTATTTTATATGCAGGTGATCATTCACATGATTACCATGTAAGCTTAGGGCCAATTCCAGAAGGTGAACATACTCTTAATTTTAAATTTGATAAAATGAAATCAAGCCCTCTTTCTAAGTCTGCACATATTGAATCCATTGAGATAATTGAAATGTCTGATTTAAGCATAGACCCAGATGTCATAAAATGCTCTCCCATATTATATGGTAGAGATTTATTAGCATGGAATGAAAGTACCAAAACAGACATACCGTTAATTATGTGGCATGAAATTTCTCAAGAAGGCAATAATAAACGTATAAAATACTCCATTATTTTTTCTAATGAAGATAGCCGCATCGGTATAGGTCTATCAGATTTAATGTATTCTTATGGAAGAACAACTGACATTGAATGGATTTATGAAATCTTACTTTCAAATGACGGTCAAATTATCAATGAATTTTATCAAGGGGCAAGTCATGTAACAACACCATTTCAAGGCAATAAGATTGGAATGCATCCAATCTTAAAAAATGCAACTCTAAATTGTAACTTTAGTGATGTTGGTACCTCCGACTATAAATTCTTCCCATCTCCATTATTAACCATTCCCACAAATAATACTAGAGAGATTCTAATGGATCAAAACCCTTGGGCTTACCGAATAATGGCAGAAGAATTAATAAATGAAAATCGTTATGAATCAAACCCTGACCCAAATTCAGTAGAAATTAGTGATGTAAGAAATTATATTTATATTGAATATGAAGGAACTGTTTATGGAGACAATCTGAATTTGCAGATAGAATCAAATTTCATCGATGATTGTAATATATTTTTTAACAACCATGATTACTCAGAATTCAATACTAGTTATAATGGAGGAATCCAACGAACAAGTATTGAATTGCCGCATGGTTTCAATCCTTTAAACGTGCATCAGATTGGATTTCTTTCAAATGCCAATAATGACTATTCAATTTTCATAAATAACATCTCCCGTTTATTTTATTTAAATGAAAACTATATTCCAATTGAATTTGATTTTAATTTCACGGAAATAAACATTACAATGTCAGATCCAGAAGAATGGTTAACCATAAATTCCAATATTTATAACTTGGATTGTTTTGGTGATCCCAATGGAATGGGATCATGTGATGATTGTAATGTTTGCAATGGTTATAATATGGATATGGATGATTGTGGCATTTGCTTTGGAGAAAATTCTGAAATTGATTGTAATGGGATTTGTTTTGGTAATGCCTATGAAGACGAATGTGGCATTTGTGATGATTATGCAGAAAATGACAATACAACTTGCTCTGGATGTACAGATCAAAATGCAAATAACTTTAATGAATTTGCAATATTTGATGATGGGAGTTGCATATATGATGACCATATTTTTTTAGTTCCTTTTGAATATGAAACAATACAATCAGCAATCAATCAGGCTCAATCTGGTGATACCATAGAAGTTGCAGCAGGCATATATAATGAAAATATTAATTTAATCAATAAATCATTAACCATTCATTCACAATACAATGATGAATCTTCAATCAATGAATTTATCATAAATGGAACTGATTCAATATCAACAATTACCATTGAGAATGCAGATATATCGCTATATGGTTTTACAATACAAAATGGTTATGGAACAGGAATTTCTTTTGAAGATTTCATTAGCATGGCAGCAGATGAAGAAGTTTTTGATAGTTTGATTACAAATATATTAAAAGGTGGAGGAATTTCAATTGGAAATTCTAATGTATTATTACAGGATTTACACATAACAAATAATATGTCAAGAAATGTAGGTGCTGGCATTGGATCAATAAATTCAAATGTAATGATTCAATCATGCCTTGTAGATAGTAATATTATAATTGATGGTGATGCTCTTGGTGGTGGTGGTATTGCAATAAATGGAGGGTATGTATGGATAAATGATTCTAACATATCAAATAATCTAGTTGGAAATAATTTATATTCATTAAATGGTGGCGGTGGTATTTTATGTGGATTTTCATTTGACAATGAGTTGTTAGAATTTGAAATCAACAATTCAACAATTAAAAATAACACGGCAAACATAGGTGCAGGGATTGGTGCATTATCTGGAATTTTAAAAATTGAAAAATCATTGA
>CAZQYT010000052.1:4769-7609 GCA_964597475.1 uncultured bacterium
GGATCAGCCATTTCTCTAGGAGAACCTCTTGGTTTAGCAATAAATGAAATTAAAATGGAAATAATGAATTCAACAATTGCAAACAATTCAGGCCTTTTAGGTGTGGGATTAATTAATTCAGCACAAATGAATGCAATAAATAGTATTTTTTGGAATAATGGAACTACAGAATTTTCATCTTTGCCCAATAATGATCAATTAAATGTATTTCTTAATTTTTCCAACTCACAAGAAGAAATGTCAGGCAATGGGAATATCAATGTTGACCCTTTATTTTCAAATATAGTTGATTTTGATTATACATTAACACCACTTTCACCTTGTATCGATGCGGGAACATATGACATTGATTTAGATGGGAATCAAGATATCTTTGAATTTTCAGGACAATCACCTGATATGGGTGCATTTGAATACAATGAATGTCCCACAACAATTGGTGATATCAATGAAGATGGACAAATTAATATTTTAGATATCATAATTAATGCAAATTGTATTCTTGCTAATTCATGCAATGATTGCTCTGATTTAAATAATGACGGTCAAACTAATATCTTGGATATAATTACTTTAATAAACATTGTTCTAAATTTTTTTTAAATTAATAATATTGTAAAATTTAAATTATAACTATTTTCTAAATGAATTCCATTCATATTACGGCCATTGCACTTTTTTCTTTTTTTTTAGGCTACCGATATTATAGTAAATTTTTATCTGAAAAAGTTTATGACTTAAATCAACACATCAAAACACCTTCCCATGAGTTAAAAGACAACATAGACTACAAACCAACAAAACGTCATATTCTATTTGGCCATCATTTCACTTCTATTGCAGGTGCCGCACCCATCATTGGCCCATGCATTGCAGTATATTGGGGTTGGATTCCCGCAGTACTTTGGGTGGTGCTTGGTACTATTTTCATAGGTGCCGTACATGATTTTGGTGCATTGATAATAAGCATAAAAGAAAAAGGAAAATCCATTGCAGATATTTCTTCCAAAGTAATAAATAAAAGAATAAGAATAATGTTTTTATGCTTTGTTATGTGTTTAACATGGCTTGTACTAGCTGTTTTTGCCATGGCAATATCAAAGTTGTTTACATTATATCCCTCTTCAGTACTTCCAATTAACATTGAAATAATTATAGCTATAATCATGGGTTATTTAATTCATAAAAAACAAATCAATTCATTCTTGCCTTCTATCATTGCATTACTCATATTATATTTATTTGTTTATCTTGGAACTATTTTTCAAATAGATTTAAAATCATTTGGTTTTTCAAATCCTCAAAATGCTTGGATCATATTCTTATTTATTTATTCTGGAATTGCAAGTATGTTACCAGTATGGATTCTATTGCAGCCAAGAGATTATATTAATTCACATCAACTTTTTGTTGGTCTTGGATTAATTTATGCATCCATATTTATTTTCAAACCTGAAATCACTGCTCCTGCAATAAATATTACATCTGATGCGCCACCAATGATTCCTTTTCTATTTGTAACAATTGCATGTGGTGCAATAAGTGGCTTTCATGGCCTAGTTTCATCTGGCACAACTTCAAAACAAATTGACAAAGTTAATGATGCAAGAATAATTGGCTATGGCTCCATGATTGGTGAAGGCACTTTAGCACTTGCGACCATCATTGCATCCATTGCAGGCATTGCACTTGTAAGTAATTGTGAAATTAATGGAATATTCCATGAGCAACTATCATGGAATGCCTATTATGATACATGGGAGCATGCTGCCAAAAATAAATTTATGGCTTTTGTTCTTGGTGGTGCAGCTTTAATTGAAAAATTAGGATTATCAATGGAGTTATCAAAAACACTCATTTCAGTTTTAATCATTTCATTTGCAGCGACTACTCTGGATACGGCAACCAGAATTCAAAGGATGATCATTGCCGAATTTGGGATGGCATTAAATGCCCCTATATTGTCAAATAAACTAACCTCCACCATATTTGGCATCATCCCTGCGTATTTATTAACATTAAATGGCACTGGATGGAAACTATGGCCTGTTTTTGGAGCATCAAATCAAATGCTAGCAGGGCTAACATTAATGATTATTACTTTATATTTTTGGAAAAGAAAAAATAACATTTTACCTCTAGTAATACCTATGTTATTTATAATGATAATTACTTTTATTTCTCTAATATTAAAAGTGAAATCATTTTACTTAGAAACAAATATTATTTTATTAAGCATTACATTATTAATGCTTGGATTAATTATTTGGATGCTAATT
The DNA here is from genome assembly GCA_964597475.1 of uncultured bacterium. Classification (GTDB taxonomy): domain Bacteria; phylum Fidelibacterota; class Marinisomatia; order SCGC-AAA003-L08; family D37C17; genus JAYZCM01. Next base: position 7,049 of record CAZQYT010000052.1, read on the forward strand.
GAAGGCATGTTATCCATAAAAAATAATAACCATAATGCATAGTGCGGGGATATACATTCACATTCCATTTTGTAACATAAAATGCATGTATTGCGACTTTTATTCCATTACTAAAAGAAATAATGACATGCCTAAGTTCATTGAATCACTAATAAAAGAAATTAAACAAAAAGCAAAAACACATAACCATGATTGGATTTTTGATACAATTTTTTTTGGTGGAGGTACCCCTTCATTACTAAATCCAAAATGGATTAGAAAAATTTTAGATACATTATACTTTAATTTTAATTTAACAAAAAAAATTGAAATAACATTAGAGGTCAATCCAGGTGAAGTAAGTTTGGAAAACCTCAGGGGATTTAAACGGTCAGGAATAAATCGTTTGTCATTAGGCTTTCAAAGTCTTCGACCAAAATTACTTAATTTTTTAAGCCGAATTCATACACCTGAAGATAATTTAGAAACTTTCAATCATGCAAGAAAGGCCGGTTTCAATAACATTAACATAGATTTAATTTTTAATATGCTGATTATAGAAAAAATATATTATACAATTCA
>CAZQYT010000053.1:0-4297 GCA_964597475.1 uncultured bacterium
GGCTTTGGCAGCTAAACTTAAATAATGTTCCAATAATTCCATTTAATCCTCTACATATCCAGTATAAGTTCGTTGTATCCAAATAATTAAGCCTAATATTACAAATGCACCTGGCGCTAACAACATGAGACCATTATTTACATACCATCCACCAGCATCTAAATAAAGTGAATTAGGAATAATTTGATAATTCAGTAATGTTCCACTCCCAAGCAACTCTATCATAGAGGCTACAAGTAATAAAACGCCTCCATAGCCAGCAGAATTTGCAACACCATCCATAAAAGAATCTTTAATTGAATTTTGCATGGCAAAGGCTTCAGCTCTCCCCATTACAATACAATTAGTAATTATTAATGCAACAAATACAGATAATTGCTTACTTATTTCATATAAAAATGCCTTTAGAATTAAATCAATTAAAATAACAAGTGATGCAATAACTGTTAATTGAACAATAATTCTAACTTTTGCTGGTATCATTTTTCTCATTGCAGAAATAATTGAATTTGAGCATGATAATACGAACATTAAAGCTAATGACATTACTATTGCATTGTCTACCTTTACAGTAACAGCCAATGCAGAACAAATACCTAAAACTTGCTTCGTAATTGGATTATTATCAATTAATGGATCTGATATTATGGATTTAATTTTTTTATCCATTTATTAATTATTCATAAAATATTTTTTATATTTATTTAAATCTCTTTTTAAAAAGGTTGTAACGCCCTTTGATGTAATTGTTGCTCCACTTATTCCATCAACACCATGTTTGATTTCATTCGCCTTAAAAACATCACTAGCTTTACCTTTAGCCACAGTTATTGAAACCAGTTCACCCAGATCATTAAAGATTTTTTTACCCACAAAATTATTTTGAAACCATTCTTTTTCAACTTCACCACCTAAGCCAGGCGTTTCCTTATGGTCATAAAAAGTGATACCCATGACCGTGTTATGATCTTCAGATAAGGCAAAATATCCATATAAAGTCCCCCATAACCCTTTGCCTGATATAGGAAAAATAAACGCTTTAGGCGATGAAGAAATATATGCTGGTAAAAATTCCTTTTTACCAATATTATATTTCATTTCACCTGTGGCTTTATTTTCAATTGAAATAAGATCATTAAAATCAACTTTAGTATCAACAATTCCTTCCATGTCAATAATTACTTCAGTAATTCTATCATTATATTTCGCAATTATTGCGTCTGAATTTAATCCTGAAAAATTAAGTCCAATTGATTTTAAAATATTTTTCTTCTTATCAAGTTCCATGTTAAAAACTTGCATTGACTTCAATTGTGTTGAAGCAAAAGAGAGCAATAAACTAACAATTACTGATAAAATTACAACAAATCTTATTGTTTGAAAATTGCTATGCTGCAAATCTCTTTGTCCTATTTTTCACATGCGATTTCATAACAAAATAATCAATAAGTGGTGCAAAAGCATTGGCAAATAGAATCGCTAGCAACATTCCTTCAGGATATGCAGGAATAATTGCTCTAAATAAAATACACATAAAGCCAATCAAAAAACCATATATCCAACGCCCTTTATTTGTTTGAGATGCAGAAACAGGATCAGTTGCCATGAAAACCATCCCAAAAGCAAATCCCCCCATGACAAAGTGATAATGAGGCGGCAAATATAGCATTGGATTTTGACTTCCCACAGCATCAGCAAAATAATTAGTTAAAAATGCAGTAAAAATCATTCCAAACATAACACCTGACATTATTCGCCAACTCCCTATACCCGTAGTAATAAGAAAAAATGCACCCAATAATATGGCTACTACAGACGTTTCACCAATTGAACCTGGAATGTATCCATAAAACATTTCATGCCAAGTAAAATTATTCGACAATAAATCCAATGCCCGATCTCCTTGCATCGACGATGCTTGAAGTAAAGGAGTTGCTTGCGAAACAGCATCAACTTGCCACACCTTGTCACCAGATATAGCACCTGGATATGCAAAAAATACAAATGCCCTAGAAACTAAAGCTGGATTAAAAATATTATATCCAGTACCACCAAAAATCTCTTTTCCAATTACTATTCCAAAAGTAGTCGCAACAGCAACCATCCAAAGAGGAATTGTTGGTGGCATTACAAGAGGTATGAGCAAACCTGTCACTAAAAATCCTTCATTAATCTCATGCTTTCGAATTATTGAAAATAGTATCTCCCAAAAAGCACCAACAGAATATGAAACAATTATTATTGGAAGAACCGTAGGAAGACCTAGTAAAAATGTTTCAATTACTGTCCCTGAAGAATTAGTTTGATAGCCAACATTAAATATGCCAAACAAAAGACTTGGGATCATTGCAATTACAACAAAAAACATTACACGTTTTATATCTATGGCATCACGAATATAAGGTGGCCCATTAGCTTTGTCAGATGGGCTAAACAAAAATGTGTCAGCAGCTTCATATATAGGATAAAATTTTGCAAATTTTCCCTGCCCAATGAAATTTGGTTCAATTTTATCTAATATCTTTCGTAAAAATACCATTTAGCCATCTGCCTCAATAAGGTCTAAGCCTTTCTGGATGATACCCATAATATCCATTTTAGAAGCATCAACAAATGAACATAATGAAAAATCTTCAGGAGAACATTCATATAACCCAAGTTCTTCCATCATTTCAATATCTTCTGCTAGGATAGCTTTTAAGAGCATTGTTGGCATTATATCCAAAACGCACATTTTTTCAATTGCACCTATTGGAACAATTGTACGAACACTTCCGTTCATCGCTGAAGTCAATTTTTGTTTTATTTCAGGCAATAATGAAGAAAGGAAAGTACGAGATAATGAATACTTATTTAATCCTGGATTAAGCCATCCCATGAATTCTCTTTTAAACTTATCATCTATAAAACTTAATGCATCATCATAAAAAGAAATTGGATCATCCATTGAAATAATTTTCCCAGACAAAGGATCTCCAGAAATAATCTTATACTTACCATAATCATTAGTCACTCTTAAATCTGAAACTAATGATCCTCTATGAATAATATAATGCTTATTTTTTTCTTCTCTAGAAAAACCTCCAATAGAAATAATTTTTTTCTCATCTACAAATCCATTTAAAAATAATGTTCCAATTGCATTAATATCTTGTAAGGATACATACCAAACACAATCATCTTTATTCTTAATGGGATCAATGCTCCCAATATGATACCCAACGTTACCAGAAGGATGTTTTCCTTCAAAAGTATGCAGACTAACATTTTGTAAAGACATCAACTTTTCATTAAAAAATTGTTTAGGTAATACCATATTAATGGATGAGCTTGTTAAAGCATATAAAACATCGATCCCAGCCTGAAGGTTATTAGTGTTCAAAAATACAGATAAATTTGGAGAAAATGGCGCCGTAGATTGCGTTGTAATAAAAATGCTTTTTGGCATTTTATTTGTCTTTGCAACTTTTGAAAATGGTCGCATCCTAATACATGGCCACAAACCTGACGAAACAAGAGTTTCCATAATTTCACTTTTATCAATATTTTTAATGTCAACGAGGTTATGGGTTTGAAATAATTTTTCTTCAATATTAGAATCAGTCGAAATTTTTATTTTTTTAATTATTCGTCTTTCTCCAAAAATTATCTCACTAATTTTTCCGGAGCAAAATGCTGTATACATAACATTAGGATCATTTTTATCAAAATAAATAGGTTCACCTTTACAAATTATGTCACCCTCTTTTTTTAATAATTTTGGTTTTATACCCATAAAATCATTGGGTGATAAAACTATTTTTTCAGGATAATTAAGAGTATGAATTTCCTTGGAAGGAATGCCAACTAAATGTAAATCACAACCTCTTTTAGATGATAAGTGCATTTAGACTTTATGAAGCCTTACTCTTCTCTCTTCATTGCGAATCTTACCTTCTTCATATCTTCTTTGTTCTTCATCAGTTTCAGGAATTACAGGAAGTATTTTTTGAGGTTTTCCTTTATTATCAAGAGAAACAAAGGTCAAATAAGCAGAGGCAGTATGATGAGAAACACCAGTTTTTGGATTTTCTGATTCAATTTTGACCCCTACTTCCATGGAAGAAACTCTAGTAAAATTTACTGATGATTGCAATTTCATGATATCGCCCATCTTGGAGGGCGCTAAAAAGTCCAATCTATCAACACTAGCTGTCACAACTGCAGTTCTAGCGTGTTTATAAGCAGACATGGCGGCACACATATCCATTAGATGCATTACACGTCCACCAAGAACATTGCCTAATAAATTTGTATC
>CAZQYT010000053.1:4307-4653 GCA_964597475.1 uncultured bacterium
CATGCATTATCACTTGTGTACTTCTAACAGTTTTTTTCTCCAAATCTAATTATTCCAAAAAATAAGAGAATTATTGATAAACTTTATTAATGGCTCCCAATAAAAGAAAAATAAAATATTTTGCGATGAAAACAAGACTATTGACCACATGATAACTGGATGCGAAGATACATGGTCATAATCTACTTCAGGATTAACAAGATACATACTTTTCACAATTTTAAAATAATAATAAAGAGAAATTACTGAGTTTAAAATAGCAATTATTGCAAGCCAATAAAACTGCTGATTTTTAAATAATTCAGCAAATATATAGAATTTACCAACAAAACCAGATGTGGGAGGT
>CAZQYT010000053.1:4663-6307 GCA_964597475.1 uncultured bacterium
AAAGTAATCGTCATGAATGCAGCTAATAAACGATTTTTCTTGCCAAGCCCCACCCAATCATCAATATGATGTGCATCAAGCTTATTTGAGGCAAATATTGCCATGTAAAAAGCAGCTAAATTCATAAATAAATATATGAATAAATATAACATTATGGCCCTAATTGCATCCGTTGATACAATTGAAAATGCCATCAAAATAAATCCAACATGAGAAATACTTGAGTATGCCAAAAGCCTTTTAACATCTTCTTGTTGTACCGCTAAAACATTACCCAATGTCATGGTCGCAGCAGAAGCAATTGCAATGATCATTGGCCAATTAATATTTTCCATGATACCAGTATTTGTCAATGAACCATCTTGCGTAAACATTACATGGAAAACCCTAATCAATATCGCAATTCCAGCTGCTTTTGGAGCAACAGATAAAAATGCCGTAATGGGAGTTGGAGCACCCTCGTAAACATCTGGCGTCCAATAATGGAACGGAACCATTGAAATTTTATATCCAAATCCAACTAAAATTAAAATGAGAGGAACATATATTGTATATTGATATTCTATGTGTGATAGCGCTACACTAACCCCTTCAATGCTCATTGATCCAGTCAACCCATAAATCATACTCAATCCAAAAAGCATCAAACCTGAAGCAAAAGATCCAAAGATCACATACTTTAAAGATGCTTCATTTGATTCTTTATCATTTTTTAAAATACCAGCCAAAATATATGAAGGTATGCTTACAAGCTCAATTGATAAATAAATCATTATCAAATTAATTGATGACGACATTAAAAATAGCCCCACAAGTATTATGAGCAATAGCACATTGTATTCAGAAGAAAATTTAGAATCAAGTTGTTTGTCGAATCTTGAAACTAAAATGATTGAGAAAGTTGTCAATAAAAATATAAGCTTAAAAAAATGAGAAAATGGATCTAATGCTATCATTCCCATAAAAAGTGACTCAATATCCCCAAATGTAAAAATCAAAAACATTCCAGCAATGATAATCGCTAATAATGAAACATGGAAAGTGTAAGGTTTAGTCTTAGTAAATAAGTCTAAAAGGATTACAAGCAATAATGATGTAATAATTACCAGCTCAGGTAAATAATAAAACAAACTCGATAAATTAGAAAGACTATTCATGAATTATATTGCTGTCCTAATTATTTCGATGATGCTTTCCATTGCAGGGCTAATCATATTTAATAATGGTGCCGGATAAACACCAAAGAGCAATATTATTATGGCCAAGGGGACAATTGTAACTAATTCACGTAATGAAATGTCTTTTAAATCTTTATATTTTTCATTTAATGGAACTAAAAAGATTTTTTGATAAGCACGTAAAATATAAATTGCATTAAGTAAAATTCCCAAAGTACCTATTATGGTAAGAGTTTTAAATGCGCTAAAGCCTCCTATAAAACACATAGCCTCACTAATGAAGCCTGAAAGTGCAGGCAATCCCAAACCAGCAAAAAATGCCATGGCTACAAAAGCTGTATAAACAGGAACTTGAGCTCCTATTCCTCCAAAACCAGGCTTCCCTGCCAGGGCCTCATCTTCAAAGTTTTTAGGATACTCTATCCAGCGATGATGTGACCTCTCATAAATAATGCCAACAAGCAAA
>CAZQYT010000053.1:6317-7503 GCA_964597475.1 uncultured bacterium
CTATGGTGTGCTTGATCATATAATACTCCCACCAACATAAATAACATTGCCGTAATAGTACCATGATTAAACATTTGCATCAATGCCCCATTCATTCCAGCTTGAGCTCCAGCATCACTATTACTTATTACGGCCGCCATACCAAGCAGAACATAACCCATGTGACTTACCGATGAATATGCTACCATCTTTTTCATGTCAACCTGCGCAATGGCATTGACTGCACCCCAAATAATATTGATTACACCTAATAAAGCCAACATATAGGAAAAATTAATTACTTCACCCGGAAGAAGAGGGTAACTAATTCGTAGCAATCCATATGTACCCATTTTTAATAAAACGCCTGCCAAAATTACCGAAATGGCAGTAGGTGCCTCAACATGTGCCAAAGGAAGCCAAGTATGAAAAGGAAAAACTGGCACTTTGATGGCAAACCCTATGAATAATGCAATCCAAATTAAATATTTAACTTGATAACCCCAAATGGTTGCATCAATGGATCTAGCAGTTTCTATTAATGTAATAAAATTAAATGTATGTGGATCAGAATAGAAATATAAAGCTAGCATGGCTAGAAGCATGAATACAGATCCAAACAACGTATAAAGGAAAAATTTGATTGCAGCATACATTCGTTGCGGGCCACCCCAAATTCCAATTAAAAAATACATTGGCAATAACATGACTTCCCAAAAAATATAAAAGAGAAAAAAATCCATGCTAAGAAAAACACCCATCATGCCTGCGTCCAAAAGAAGAAACAAAGAAAAATACCCTAATGGCTGCTTTGTAATTTTCCAACTAGAAATTATGCAAATAAATGATAAAAAAGCAGTAAGAAGTACCATGGGAATACTTAAACCATCTACTCCAAGAAAATACTGAATGTTAAAATGACTAATCCAATCGACTTGTACTGTAAATGGCGACTCTTCAATAGTCATATTAGGATCAAAATTAAAATATAATAAAACAGTTAATAGTAATTGAAGACCAGTTGCAATCAAGGCAATCCATTTATAGTAATGCCCTCCATCACGACCATACATCTTGGCAACTGGTAACATGAGAACTGCACCCAAAACGGGTAGAAAGATTAATAAACTAAGAATTGACGATTCCATATTTCCCTTTTTTTAAATTGATAAAAAATTAATAAAAGAATTAACAAACCAACAATGGC
>CAZQYT010000054.1:0-7107 GCA_964597475.1 uncultured bacterium
AAAACTATTTTAGAAAAATCAGCTCTTTTATTGCCAATATTTTTCACTTCACCTGATAATACTGTGTTGCCTGAATTATCCTTTGATTCTAATATTTCTCCAATTAAAACTAAGTGTGCAGTTTGAGTTTGAGATTTTTTATTAATTAATTTATTCCCAGATATTATGCTAGAATCATTTTGAGCATCACTTATGTCAGAGCCACTATCATTGAATTTATTATATGAACTTACTTGATTAATTACTCTTACTATCGTATTTCGTTCTATTATTAATTGTCCAATTAATGTTTCTACTTTTAAAATATCTTGATCTTGAAAAATAATTTTCCCAAAAATGGAAGTTCCATTTTCTAAAACGATCTCTTTATTATAAACAGCAAATGGATTGGTGTAAATTTTAGATTGTATTTTAACTTCATTTAAATCTTCATGGTAATAGTTTAACTCTGCTTTTAATGAATTTATTTTTGAATTTAAATCAGATAAAATAATATCTATATTTTCATTTATAGTTTCATTTCCAGGTGTTAAGGGGTTAATATTTGATTCATCATCTTTATTGATTTTTTTAGATTTTTTCGACCAAAATTGCCACCAAGGTTTCTGCTTTTCTTTTTTTACTTCTTCTATTTTAGGTTTATCGGGATTTGCATCTATAGTTTTATTTTTTCTTCCACATGAAAATAAAAATAATGTTGATAACAAAAGGAATAATATTTTTTTTCTATGCATAATATTTTTATAATTTAAAAAATGTTATTAGATTTTATGTTTTGGAGTTTTTTTTTCAAAATAAAATTATACAACATATTGACATATTGTATAAAAAATATACCTTATAATGTGTGTATTAGCAAAATGATTTATTTTTATTCTTTTATAAAAATTCTTGTTATAAATAACATTTTAAAAAATATCATATTTTTGACTAATAATTAAGAATAATTGTAAATTTAGTAAAATATTTTAAGGAAAATATATTGATTATAGAAATGCTTAAGGGGAAAATTCATCGAGCCACTGTCACTGAGGCAGATTTGAATTACATTGGTTCTTTAACTTTAGATGAAGATCTAATGGATGCTGCAGGATTAAAAGAATTTGAAAAAATTCAAGTTTTAGATATTACAAATGGTAATCGTTTAGAAACATATATTATTAAAGGAAAGCGTGGTACAGGTGAAGTTTGTATTAATGGGGCTGCTGCTCATTTGATTAAAAAAGGTGATTTGGTCATTATTGTTGCTTATTGTCAATTAACAGAAGATGAATTATTGAGACATAAACCAAAAATTATAAATGTAGATAGTGAAAATAAAGTAGTTTCTAAATCTATTGAAGAAACATTGTATTTATGATTTTATGAAAATTACAGTTAAAGATATTCAAGAATATAAAAATAAAAACATCCCATTTGCTTCAATTACAGCATATGATTATTTTTCTGCAATGAAAGCAGATGTTGCAAAAATTCCATTTATTTTAGTTGGAGATAGTGCTGCTATGGTTATTTATGGAATGGAAACAACAATACCAATTACAATGGATGAAATGATTTTTTTAGTTAAAGCTGTTTGTAGAGGAAGTGATAGAGCTTTAATTGTGGCAGATATGCCTTTTATGTCTTATCAAGCATCTATTGAAGATGCAGTGCGTAATGCAGGGCGTTTTATAAAGGAGGGTGGCGCAGGCGCAGTTAAGTTAGAGGGTGGAGCTTGTTATAATAAACAAATTAAAGCAATCATTAATGCAGGCATCCCTGTTGTTGGACATATCGGCCTATTGCCTCAATCATATCATTTGAGTTCTGGTTATAAAATTCAAGGGAAGACAACTTTAGAGGCAAATAAAATCATCGATGATGCGTTTTCTATTCAAAAAAGTGGTGCTTTTGCTGTTGTTTTAGAAGGCATTCCCTCTAATTTAGCAAAAAAAATTACTCAAGATTTAAAAATACCAACTATTGGCATAGGAGCAGGGCCTCATTGTAATGGACAAATACAGGTTTTTCATGATATTATGGGTTTTGATAAAGAAAATACTCCTAAGCATTCTAAACCTTATGGGAATTTAGGTGATGAAATGGAAAAAATTTTATTAGAGTATAATAAGGATGTTCAAAAAAATCAATTTCCTCAAAAATCCAATTATATAGAATCTTCAACGTTATTGATTGAAGATTAATAACTTTTTTATTGAAAATAATTAATTCTGTTCAAGATTTTAGGTTTTGGAGAAAAAAAGTTTATGGAACTATTGGCTATGTTCCGACTATGGGCGCATTGCATAGTGGCCATATTTCATTGATTGAGAAATCAATAAAAAAATGTGATAATACGGTAATTAGTATTTATGTAAATCCATTGCAATTTTCTATTGATGAAGATTTTGATTTATATCCTAAGAATTTCGAATCAGATTTAAAAGTTTTATCAGATTTAAAAGTTAATGCAATTTTTTTCCCTACAGATTCTACAATGTATCCAGAAAATTTTAGTACTTTTGTAAAAGAAACTAAATTATCTAAAGTATTAGAAGGTAAAAGTAGGCCAGATTTTTTTCAAGGCGTTACTACAGTAGTTATAAAACTTTTTAATATTGTAAAGCCTACACATGTTTTTTTTGGAGAAAAAGATGCACAACAGTTGTTTATTGTAAAAAAAATGATTAATGATTTAGCATATGATATAAAATTAATTTCTTGTCCAATTATTCGTGATAATATGGCTTGGCTTTAAGTTCAAGAAATAAATATTTATCTAATAAAAATAAAAAATTGGCATCATTAATTTATAAAAGTTTGATGTCTGGTAAAAAATTGCTTGAAGTTGGAGAAAGAAATGCTAAAATAGTAAAGAAACAGATTAATAAAAGTTTAGAAAAAGAAGTATTTTTTAAAACTGATTATGTTTCCATTGCTAACATGGATACTTTATCAGAAGTTGATGCTAAAATTGATTGTAATGTTTTGGTTAGTGTTGCTGTTTATTTTGAAAACATTAGATTGATAGATAATTTTTATTTTTTAATTGATTAAATAAATTCCAATTTAATATCCTTGCTGATTGCACTATGAGTAATTGCACCTGTAGATATTGCATCTATTTTAGTATTAATGAATGAATGCAGATTTTTTTTTGTAATTCCTCCAGATGCTTCAATAAAAATTGTTGAATTAGTGTTTTTTATCATTTCAACTGCTTTTTTAATCATATGTGGTTTCATATTATCTAATAATATCCCATCAATTGGTAACTTCAAGGCTTCTTTTAATTGTTTTAGATTATCAATTTCTATTTCAATGGGCAAGTTAAGTTTATGTTTTTTAAAAGAATTGATAGCATTGGAAATAGAGCCTGCAGAAAGTATATGATTATCTTTAATTAAAATGCCTTTTGATAAATCAAGGCGATGATTAAAGCCTCCACCAATTGAGACAGCATATTTTTCAAATAGCCTTAAACCTGGTGTTGTTTTCCTTGTATCAAGGATTTTTATATTATGGTCTTTAACTATTTGCACAAATTCGTGGGTTGTAGATGCAATTCCAGAAAGACGTTGGATTAAATTAAGCATTATTCTTTCAATGGATAATACAAAGTTTGAAGGGCCGCTAATTTCTCCTATAACATCTCCAGGAAAAATAATAGCACCATCTTTTTTATGAGATTTCAATTTACATTTTGAATTAAAAAAATATGGTAAAATTTGAGAGCCAGCATATATTAATTCTTCTAATGCATAAATTTTTGCAATTATATTTTTAGGTTTTTTAATTGTACTTATAGTGGTTACGTCATTGGCAACCATATCTTCTTTTAAAAATTCTTTTATTTTGTTTTTTATATATTTTTTTGGAAGAGAGTGATATTGTTTATATTGCATTATTTTTTATTTTCTTTATTTTTTGATAATAAATATGGATTATCAGTAAAAATTCCATGTAAATCCATTTTTTTTGCCCACAAATAATCTCTTTTATTATTTATGGTATATGATAAAAGTGTCATTTTTTTATTTTTCACCCAATTAATAATTTTTGTATCCATATATTTAAAATCTATATGGAATCCATCTGGTTTGCAAAACCATACCCATAAAGGTGAATTGATTAGTAATGGTGAATTTTGATTTGTCCATAAAAAAGCAGTAATTATTTTTGAATTATTTTTTTTTATTCTATTTAATAGAAAAGGATTGAAGCTAGAAATAATCACTCTATTTAAAATATCATTTTCTGTTAATAATTTAATTATTTTTTTTTCGAGTTTAAAGTTAAATATTTTCATTGATTTAATTTCAATATTTAAAAAAACATTATTAGGCAATATTCTTATAAGATCTTTTAATAAAGGAATTTGAAACCCATTTTTTTTAGCAATTGAAGATATATCTAAATAATTTAAAGATGAGATTTTTTTTAAAATTGTATTATTAGTTTTTATTTTTAAATCATGGAAAATAATAATTTTCTCATCTTTAGTTAATTGTATGTCTAATTCAACTCCTTTTAGATTTGCTTTAAAAGCTTTATTGAATGATTCTAATGTATTTTCATGCGCAATTAAAGGTGCACCTCGATGTCCGATAATAATAGTTTCTCCTTTTTTAAAAAGGGGAGAAACTTCAGGTTTCCATTTGTAAAATTGTTTAAAAATCATTATGATTAATATAAATCTATTAATATTAAATTATTGGATCACAATTATATATAATAAATTATTTAGTTTTGAACTTGATTTAAGTTTATATATTGACCGAATTTTATGGGAAATTTCCTCAGGGTTATATGAATAATTTTGAAAAAATAAAAAATGAAGATATGGGTTTAGATAAAAATAAACTTTGGGAAAAGTGTTTATTGTTTATAAAAGAGAAAATTCAAGAGCAAGCATTCCAAACATGGTTTGATGGTGTTTCTGTTATAAGTATTAATAATGAAGAAATTACTTTACAGGTGCCAAATCAATTTCATTATGAATGGCTAGAATCTAAATATAGACATCTTATTGATAGCGCTTTAAAGGAGTTTTGGCCTAATCCATTGATAGTGAATTATAGTGTTGTCATTAGTGATAAAACTATTGAAACCATTCCCAATTTAACTGAAAAAAATCAACCTGTCCCTCAGAGCTATCATAGAAAGTCTCAATTAAATTATCGTTATATATTTGAAAACTTTATTGAAGGGAAAAGTAATCAGTTTGCAAGAGCTGCAGCAATTTCAGTTGCAGAAAATCCGGCTCATACTCCATATAATCCACTGCTTATTTATAGTAGTCCCGGATTAGGAAAAACTCATTTATTACAAGCAATTGGAAATAAGATTATACGTCAAAATCCGAATATGAAGGTTGTTTATTTGACAAGTGAAAAATTTATGTTAGATTTTATTAGCTCCATACAGAAGAATAATTCAACAAATTTTATTAATCATTATCGAAATATAGATATGCTATTACTTGATGATGCTCAATTTTTTCAATCTAAAGAGCAAACTCAAGAACAATTTTTTCATTTATTTAATGATCTTTTTCAAAAAGGAAAGCAAATTGTTTTAACTACAGATAGGCATCCTAATGAATTAAAAGGATTAAAAGAACGATTAGTTTCTCGTTTTCAATCAGGATTAATTGTAGATATTCAATCCCCAGACTTAGAAACTCGTATTGCTATTTTGATGAAAAAAGGTGAAAGTGATGGTTTGGAAATCCCTTTTGATGTAATTGAATTTATTGCATCTTCAATTAAGGGTGATATAAGAGCCATGGAAGGAGTGCTTGTCAAATTATTGGCCCTTTCATCATTAAGGCGTGAAGACATAACAATTAATTTAGCAAAGCATGTATTAAAAACAATTATGGGAGACATTTCATTTGTAAATGTTAGTATTAAGCAAATAATAAGTTTTGTATGTAAAGAAATGAACGTGAGTGAACGTCAATTATTAGGTAAAAGTAGAATTATGCAAGTAGCATTGGCTAGACAAATTGTGATGTATTTTTGTAAAGAACTTACTGATACTTCTTTATCTAATATAGGTTTAAATATTGGAAAACGTGATCATTCGACAGTTGTTCATTCATATAAAAACATCGAAAAAAAAATAAAAGAAGATGCTGCATTTAAATTGAAAATGAAAAATATGAAAAGTAAATTACAAAATAATTAAATGATTAAAAGGGAATTTTAATGGAAAAAATTTTAATGATTGATGATGATGTTCAGCTTGCTGAATTAGTGGAGGAGTTTTTGAGTAAGAAAAAATTTAAATTAATTATAAAACATAATCCATTGGAAGGCTTGGATTATTTAGAAAAAAATAAAATGGATTTAATAATATTAGATATTATGTTGCCAGAAATGGATGGCTTCCAAGTATTGCAAAAAATTAGAAATTCTCTTTCAACCCCGGTCATAATGTTAACAGCAAGAGGCGAAGTAACAGATAGAATTGTAGGGCTTGAATTGGGCGCAGATGATTATTTGCCTAAGCCATTTGAGCCTAGAGAATTATTGGCTAGAATACAATCAATTCTTAGAAGGAGTCATTCAGATGCAGCTATAGTTGAGTATGTGAAATTTAAAGGATTAGAAATTGATAAAATCAAGCAAGAAGTTGAGCTAGATGGTAATCACCTTTCTCTATCAACAACAGAATATGATGCACTTTTACTTTTTGTAGAAAATGCAGGTGAAACATTAGATAGAGAATTTTTAGTTGAAAATCTAAGAGGAATCTCTTGGCAAAGCTATGATCGTTCCGTTGATGTTTTGGTTAGCAGATTAAGGGGGAAACTTGGTGAAACACCTAATAATACTAGATTTATTAAAACCATTCATGGCATAGGTTATAAGTTTATTGGAAAAACCAACGAGTAAATCATTATTTAGTTTTAAAAAAAGTCTTTTTAAAAGATTAGGGTTATTAGTTGTTATTTTTACAATAACCTTAACATCTGTCTTATTATATCAATTCGAATTT
Source organism: uncultured bacterium (assembly GCA_964597475.1). Taxonomy (GTDB): domain Bacteria; phylum Fidelibacterota; class Marinisomatia; order SCGC-AAA003-L08; family D37C17; genus JAYZCM01. Next base: position 6,988 of record CAZQYT010000054.1, read on the forward strand.
AATTTTACAACAAAAGATACAATGATTGACACCCATGAATATTATTTTTATTCACAGATGGTTGATGGCTGGGGTTCGCCGCCAGACACAATATTAATTAAAAAAGAATTAGATAATTTA
>CAZQYT010000054.1:7117-7424 GCA_964597475.1 uncultured bacterium
GTGGGGTGGGGTTTTTATTAAAGAGAAAAATAGTGAAGGCTTCATTTTTCCAGGAGATACATATTGGTCAACATTGCCTAGCGATATTGATATAAATGAAATTTATACATGGAGTAAGAGTACATTTCCTGAAATAAAAAAATATGGAATTGAGATTCCATTAGATGTAACCTTTGGCGATATACATGGTTTGCCTGTAACAGTAGTGGATGATGATGCATTTCTTTATTATATAATCATTGATTATATAACTCCAGGAGAAGGCCAAAATATAGTAATAGCATTTTTATTAGCATTTGTTTTTATT
>CAZQYT010000055.1:0-4737 GCA_964597475.1 uncultured bacterium
GCCATGTAGATCATGGAAAAACTTCTTTACTTGATTTTATACGTGATACAAATGTTGTGGCTGGTGAGTCTGGTGGGATTACACAGCATATTGGAGCATATGAAGTTTCTTTAAAAAATAATCAAAAAATAACATTTCTTGACACACCTGGGCATGCGGCATTTACTGCAATGCGCGCAAGAGGGGCGCAGGTCACAGATATTGTTATAGTAATTATTGCATCTGATGATGATATTATGCCACAAACAGTTGAAGCAATAGATCATGCAAAAGCTGCAGATGTTCCAATATTAATTGCTATTAATAAAATTGATGTTCCAAATGCAAATCCAGAAAAAGTTAAAAAAGGGTTAGCCGAAATCAACATTCTTGTAGAAGATTGGGGTGGCAAATATCAATCTCAGGAAATATCTGCAAAAACGGGCCTGGGCATCGAGGAATTACTAGAAAAAATATTATTAGAAGCCGAGGTATTAGAATTAAAAGCCAATCAACATACTGAAGCGAAAGGTGTTGTTATTGAATCTAAGCTTGACAAAGGTCTGGGTGCTATTGCGACAGTGTTGATTACCAAGGGAACTCTTAAAAAAGGTGATGCTTTTCTTTGCGGTGATCAATTTGGAAAAGTAAGAGCTATGCTAAATGAGAGAAATATAAGACTTGATAAAGCCTTGCCTTCTGACCCTATTCAAATCCTAGGTTTTGAACAAGTACCTAAAGCGGGGGACACTTTTACAGTATTCATTGATGAAAGGGAAGCTAAGAAAATTGCTGCAGAAAGATCCCACCTTGCTAGAGAGGCAGAGCAAAGAAGATTTAGAAAAATAACTCTTGACCAAATAGGTAAGAAAATTTCAACTGGAGAGGTTCACGAGTTAGATATAATTATAAAAGGTGATGTAGATGGCTCAATTGAAGCCTTAAGTGATTCATTGATGGACTTATCAAATGATGAAGTATCAGTAAATATAATACATAAATCAGTTGGTATGATAAGGGAGAGTGATGTTTCGTTGGCTATGGCTTCAAGGGCAATTATTGTGGCATTTAATGTTAAGACATCGCCAGAAGCTAGTCAATTATCTAAGACTTCAGGTATTGAAATTAGAAGTTATACAATAATCTACGAGGCGATAAAGGAAGTTAAGTTAGCATTAGAAGGATTATTAGCTCCTGAAGAGATTGAGGAAGCATTAGGATATGCCGAAGTTCGTCAACAATTTAAAATACCTAAACTTGGAATTATTGCTGGCTCATATGTTACAAAGGGGAAAGTTATTAGAAATGCAATGCTTAGAGTTCGTAGGGATGATGAGATAATTCATGAGGGAAAACTTACATCATTAAAACGATTTAAAGATGATGCAACCGAAGTACTTGAAAATTATGAATGCGGTATCGGAATTGATGGTTTTTATGATTTTCATGAAAAAGATATTATAGAAGTATATGAAATAAAAGAAATAAAAAGGAAGTTGTCATAAAAAAAAATACTAAACCTTACGCCAGATCAGAGCGTGTAAGTGATGCTCTTCGAGATATTTTAGGAAACATATTTATTTCTCAATTATATATTAAAAATTCTGGTCTACTTACTGTATCAAATGTTGAGGTTACAAGTGATCTTAAAATTGCTAAAATTTATATTAGTTTTCTAGACAATAAAGAATCCATTCATGAATTAATGGGAATTATAATTTCTAAGAAAAATATCATAAAAAATTTAGTTAGCAAAGAATTAGAAATGAAATATATACCTGAATTAAGATTTTTCCATGACAATACAATGGAACAAACTGACAAAATTAACAGGTTGATTAACTCTATTAAAAATAATGATTGATCTTATTTTGCCTATCTGGAAACCTGTTGATTGGAGTTCTTTTGATGTAGTTAAAAAGGTAAGGAATACCATAAGAGATTCAAAAGTTGGTCATGCTGGAACATTAGACCCATTTGCTGAGGGTGTTTTAATGATATGCTCAGGAAAAAAAACTAAAACAATTCAAGATTTTGTTAATTTGGAAAAAGAATATACTTTTGAAATAATATTAGGCTATGAAACTGATACTTTAGACCCGACAGGTAAAATCATAAAACAAGCTAGAATTCCAGAATTAACTAAGAAAATGATTATTAAATCAATATCAAAATTTGAAGGTCTAATTCTTCAAGAGCCTCCAATGTTCTCTGCATTGAAATTCAATGGTACTCCTTTATATAAATTTGCTAGAAAAGGTATTGTCATTGAGAGAAAGAAAAGGCCAGTTAATATTCATAAAATCATTTTGAACTCTTTTTCAAATAACAAGATTAATTTGACCGTTCAATGTGGAAAAGGTACATATATTCGTTCATTGGCAAAAGATATCGCCAATAATCTTGCTACTGTAGGATATGTAGGGAAATTAATAAGAACGCGTATTGGCAATTATAAAGAATCGAATTGTATAAAAATAAATAAGTTATATGAATGTTTATCTTTAGAGATATAAAAGGAATAAATAAATTAAAGGAATCCTGCTTGACAATAGGATCTTTTGATGGACTTCATAAAGGCCATTTTCAAATTATTTCAACATTAAAAAAAATAGGTTTTAAAAAATCTATTCCTACTGTTTTAATCACTTTTGACCCTCATCCAAAAATGATTTTATCCAATAAAAAAATATCTTATTTACAATCTGTCGATGATAAAATTGAATTGCTATCTAAATTTAAATTAGATTATTTATTTATTATTACATTTGATGCTCATATTGCCAATATTTCAGCATATGATTTTTTATGTAATTATATTATTAATCCTTTCCATCCTAGCAATATCATCATTGGAGAAGATCATCGATTTGGAAAGGATAGAGTTGGCGATTTGCGCTTTTTAGACGGGTATCAAGAATATTTTAAATATAAATTACATACAGTTAACTTAAAAGAAAATAAGTCTAAAAAAATTAGCAGCACAAATATAAGAAATTTAATTGAAAATGGTTATGTGGAAAAGGCTAATTTGTTACTAGGAAGACTTTACTCTTTTAAAGGCAAAGTAAAAAAAGGTAATGGGATTGGCATTCAATTAGGCTTTCCAACTTTAAATATACAGCCAAATAATTCTAGCCAACTCATACCTGCTAATGGTGTATATTGTGTAGAAGTATTAATTAATAATAATTTATTTTCAGGAATGTGTAATATTGGATATAGGCCAACATTTTATGAACATTCAAATAAAATTATAGAAGTGCATGTTATTAATTTTGAAAATAAGGCCATAAATGAGGAATTTGTTGAAGTTAGATTTAAGAAATTCTTAAGGAAAGAAAAAAAATATGATAATAAAAATGATTTAATTTTTCAATTAAATTATGATAAAAATCAATGTATAAAGCTAAATAATATAAATTAAAGGAAAGAAAATGTCTATAGAGCAAGATAAGATAAAAGAAATTACAAAAGAATTTGGTGGGAATGATAAAAATACTGGGACATCAGAAACTCAAATAGCTATTTTTACAGAAAGGATTAAAAATATAACTGATCATTTAAAATCTAATAAAAAAGATCATAGCGGTAGAAGAGGGTTGGTTGCTTTAGTTTCAAAAAGAAGAAGATTGTTAGATTATTTGAAAAAAAATAATTTAGATTCTTATAAAGAAATAATTAAAAAATTAAATATACGTAAATAGAAGAAAGAAGAAATAAAATGATAAAAAAAACATTAGAATTATCTGGAAGAACATTAACATTAGAAACTGGACGTCTAGCAAAACAAGCAGGTGGCTCAGTTTTAGTAACTTACGGTGAAACTGTTTTGCTTGTCGCTGTTACAAGTAGTAAGGGAGAGGCTGAAGATAGAGGTTTTTTTCCACTATCTGTTGATTATAGAGAAAAATTTTATGCATCTGGAAAAATCCCAGGTGGTTTTTTTAAAAGAGAGGCGCGCCCTTCAGAAAAAGAAATAATAAATGCTAGATTAACTGATAGGCCAATACGTCCATTATTTCCTGAGGGATTTAATAATGAAACAATGGTTTTTATCAATGTATTGTCTTTTGATGGTGAAAATAATGGAGATATTTTAGGTACAATAGGTACATCAACAGCATTAGCGATATCTGATATTCCTTGGAATGGTCCTGTTGCCTCTGTGTCCGTAGGAAGAATTAATGAAGAGCTAATTATTAACCCAACAAATTCACAATTAGAAGATTCTGATTTGAATATAATAGTTTCTGGCAAAAAAGATTCTATCGTCATGGTTGAGGGTGAAGCGAATTTTATAAGTGAAGATGAATTTTTAAATATTATAACTTTTGCGCACGATGAAATAAAAAATATCATCAATTTGCAAGAACAGTTAGTGAAAGAATGTGGGCAAGATAAGAGAAAAGTTAATCTTAAAGAATCAAATGATGAATTGATTCAAAAAATCAATAATTTAATTAATGGTAAAATTTCGTCATTTAATTCCCCTAAGAATAAATTTGACAGATATGAAGATATTCGTTTATTTAAAGAAAATATTTTCCAACAATTAATGGAAGAGTATCCTGATGAAGAAAAGTTTATAAACAATTATATAGAAGATGAAATCAGCAAGGATTTGAGAAATATGACGTTATCAGGAAAAAGAGCTGATGGTCGTGATTCTAAAACAGTTAGACCTATACAAATAGAAACTTCGCTTTTACCCAGGACTCATGGTTCTTCTTTATTTACAAGAGGTGAAACTCAAGC
>CAZQYT010000055.1:4747-7168 GCA_964597475.1 uncultured bacterium
TGTTGTAACAACTCTTGGTTCAAAAAGAGATGAGCAAATGCTTGATAACATTGAAGGCTTATCATATAAAAAGCATATTTTGCATTATAATTTTCCAACTTTTAGTGTTGGCGAGGCTAGACCAAAATTTTCAGTTAGTAGACGAGAAATAGGCCATGGAAATTTAGCAGAAAGAGCAATAGTACCTTCTTTGCCTGATTTTGATGAATTTCCTTATACTATAAGGCTAGTATCTGAAATACTAGAATCTAATGGTTCTTCATCTATGGCTACGGTTTGCGGCTCATCTTTAGCTTTAATGGATGCGGGCGTCCCTGTGAAAACGCCAATTGCAGGTATTGCAATGGGATTAATTATGGAAGGTAAAAAATATTCTATTTTAACTGATATTTTAGGAACAGAAGATCATATAGGTGATATGGATTTTAAAGTAGCTGGTTCAGATAAAGGTATAACTGCGATACAAATGGATTTAAAAATAGATGGCCTTCCTATGGATATAATGAAAGAGGCATTAAAGCAGGCTAAGGAGGGAAGATTGCATATATTGAGTGAAATGGAAAAGGCATTAAAAACGCATAGAGGGAAACTTTCCGAATATGCACCTAAGATAGGACAATCATCTATTCCTGTTGATAGAATTGGCGATTTTATTGGCCCTGGCGGTAAAAATATAAAAGCAATATGTGCTGAATATGAATGTGAGGTTAATGTAGAGGAAGATGGCAAATGTGTTGTAATGGGCAATATTCAAGAAAATATTGAGGATGTTGTGCAAATACTAGATTCATATAATTTGGTCCCTACTGTTGGAGAATCTTATGACGCAGAAGTTGTTAGAATAATGGATTTTGGAGCTTTTGTTAAAATTGCACCTGGAAAAGAAGGCTTGGTTCATATATCCTCATTATCATGGGAACATGTTAAAAATGTTGAAGACATAGTCAAAATTGGGGATAAGGTTAAAGTGAAATTAACTAAAATTGACAACCTTGGACGATATGACTTTAGTATGAAAGCACTTATGGAGAGGCCTGAAAAATCAACAAATTAATTTATAACTAAAATGATTATAGGCATTCCAAAAGAAATAAAAAATAATGAACGAAGAATATCAATACTTCCTTTTGGCGTAGAGGAACTAAAAAAATCTAATCATACAATTTTAATAGAAAATAATGCTGGGCTAGGCAGTGGTATTTCTAATCAAAATTATTTAGATGCAGGTGCAGAAATTATAGACTCACCTGATGAAATATTTAGTAATTCTGATATGGTCGTCAAAGTTAAAGAACCTCAAAAAAATGAGCTTAAAATGATCAAAAATGGTCAGATAATTTTTACATATTTTCATTTTGCTGCAGACGAAGAGCTGACAAATTCCTTTTTAAGATCAGGCGCAATAGCTATTGCATATGAAACAGTACAAAAAAGTGATGGATCTCTGCCTTTATTGGCGCCTATGAGTGAAGTGGCGGGTCGTATGGCTGTGCAAAATGGAGCCAAGTGCTTGGAAGGTAATATGGGGGGGAAGGGAAAACTATTAAGTGGAGTGCCTGGAGTTGAGCCGGCAAATGTACTAATATTAGGAGGTGGAATTGTTGGTGCAAATGCAGCAAAATTAGCCGCAGGCTTAGGAGCAAAAGTCTATATATTGGATATTTCTCCTAATAGATTAAAATATTTAGATGAAATTATGCCTGCAAATGTGTTTACATTATATTCAAATAAACATAATATTGTAGAATTATTACCAAAAACTGACTTATTAATTGGAGCAGTATTGCAAGTTGGAGAAAAGGCTCCAAATTTAATAAATAAAAACATGCTAAAATCAATGCAGCCGGGTTCTGTAATTGTTGATGTAGCAATTGATCAAGGAGGATGTGTTGAGACTTGCAGACCGACAACCCACGAGAGACCAACGTATAAAATTGAAAATATAATACATTATTGTGTTGCCAATATGCCAGGCTCTGTTCCATATACATCAACCATAGCTCTCGCAAATACTACTTTTCCATATTTAAAAAATATTGCCAATAATGGCTATATTGAAGCTTTTAAAAATGATAAATCATTTTTAAAAGGATTAAATATTATAAATGGAAAAATTACACATTCAGGTGTAGCGAATACATTCTCACTAGATTATACTGATCCGAAAAAATATTTAAAGATTTAAAATACTTGTCTATTTCGAATTAATTCATTAACTTAAAGGAATACTTTAAGATATGATTTTAATATGGAAATAAAAAAAGTAAAAAAATTATATTATTCTATTAGTGAGGTAAGTGAAATTTTTCAACTCAAACAATATGTGCTCAGATATTGGGAGACTGAATTTCCAAGCTTGAAGCCTAAAAAAAATAAAGCTGGAAATAGAACATATAAAGATGAAGACATTAAAATTATAAG
>CAZQYT010000056.1:0-7137 GCA_964597475.1 uncultured bacterium
CTATTTCTTGATAAAATGGTGGTTGAAACCCATACCATGCTTCTCCCCAATAATCAAATGGATTATACCAACTTTCATCCCATCCCAATTTTACACAATTACTTGCTCCACTAAGACATGCGCAAGTATATTCAATGGCATCATCATCAGACCAAGTACCTTGCGTTTCATCGCCTTGTTTAAAATCCACCCAAAATTCTCTAGATAAATTAGAAACAACATAATTTTCATTTAAAATGTCATAATAATCATCCGTCAGTACATTTTTAATTTTTTCAAGATGATGTACACTCATGATTCTATGATAAGAAGCCGAACCTGAAAATAAATCTAATTTTGGCAAGGTAGAATTAACAAGATTAAATAAACTATCATTTTTTAAATTTAATTGCACTAATAAAAAATCACCTACTTGACCTTCTTCAATTAAAGCTTCAATTTTTCCAGCAGGAACAAATTCTTTCATGTTCAAGTCAACAGCATTTACTTGAGCCAACATAAAAGAAAAAAATGATAATTGAATGATTAATAAATTCTTCATAGAATGAAATTACATATTTATCTACTAATTTAAAAAGGAATTACTTTATTTTTCAGTCGAGAACATTAATGATAAGTTTAAAAAAAATATAAATCATGTCAAAGTAAAAAAGTAAATTAACCAAATGAAATTAATTAAAATTTTATTATTCTTACACATGTTTAGCCTCTCCTTTAATCAGGTAAATACAGAGGCTATGCGAAATAATGGCAAAATACTTGGCCTACATCAGCAACTAAACTTGTCTTTTTCCTACATTTCTGGCAGCTCTGAATTTTTAATGCTACATGGAAATTATAGAGCAGATTATCATATTAATGATAAATGGAATGGTTTTTTTGTAATGAACCACGATCGAGCACATGAAAAATCTAATGAAGATTTTAACAATAGAGGATTTGCCCACATAAGAGCACTAAATCATTGGAAACCAAAAATGCATATTGAAAGTTTTTTACAAAAAGAATATAATTACTTCATAGATCTTGAAAATAGAGAACTAATTGGAGGAGGCCTACGCATAAATCCAATTGATGAATTACATATTGGAATTGGCTTCATGAATGAAGTAGAATTTTATCAATATTCATCTATGGAACATATAAATTTGAAATCTACAAATTACATTAATCATACATTTAAGCCAAATGACTCCATGGCAATACAAAATATCATATATTATCAATTTAAAAATACAAACTTAGGGCATTATAGAATATTATGGGATGGAAAAATTAACATTGAAGCTACAGATAGGATTGAATTTCATCTGAATTTAAAATTCAGATATGACATGAGCGACATAAACCCAGATGGAAATTCATTTTTTGAAATAACAAATGGGCTGGGATTTTATTTTTAATGACGGGAACATTTTTTTCTTTCATGCATATTAATGAATGATGTAGATTCATAAATAGACGTTAGGAGGATAATTCATGAAAAAACTTATATTATGCGTTATTTTTGCATTAACATGCTCTCTGGCATTTTCTGCTTCAAAACCTTGTTGCAAAAAAAAGGCAGGTAAAGGTGCAATCGCATGCAAAGTAAATCAAGCAAACATTGAAGATAATAAAAACATTAAACAAAATCTTGTTTCTAATATTCTTGATGAAAATAAAAATGCAGTTAAATGTGCAGGCAAATGTAATGCGTTAAATGAAAATGCTTCATGTGCAACAGATTCAAAAAAAGCTTGGTGGATGTTTTGGAAAAAAAACAACAATGCAAACTGTCCATGCAAACAAGCACAAATAAATGCCAATAAAGCTGTTGTTGCCAAATAAACATTATGAAACAAGTTGTTACATTAATAATTTTGAAATTATGAATCTCAAGGCCTAAGTTTATGATGAGGATGGGAAAAACCATTGTTTTATTTTGACTCTCGTCACAAAAAGAAAAATTAAAAAACAGTAAACTTGAACAAACGAAACGAATAAATAAGGAAAGTAAACTATGAAGAAGATTCAATTACTATCAATTGTCATACTATCAGGAGCCATTGCATTTGGTGCAAAAGCTACTGCTCATAAAGCACAAGTGAACTTTCAAGAATCTCTCGCTAGGGTTGAATCTAATGGTTCAATCGCTGATCTAGTAATTGATTCTGACAAAGCCATTCATGGCTTACAGTTTGACATTAAATATAATCCTGCAGAAATTAAATCTGTTGTACCTCAAGCCATTTCTGGTTTTGAAGTAAAACACAATGAATTATCTGATGGGCTAATTCGCGGTTTGGTATTCAGCTTACAAGGTCAAGCATTACCTGAAAATCTATCATTTGAATTTTTAAATGCAGAAGGTTTTGATGGCACAAGTACAATTGAATTCCAAGACATCATTTTAGCTGATGGTAGTGGTAATAATGTTGATGTTGAAGTACAATCTTATAACATCAATTTCTCAGACAGCCAGGTGCCTTATAAAACCGAATTGCATGGTGCTTATCCAAATCCATTTAACCCAACAACTTCAATAGAATATGAATTGCAAAATGCTGGTCATGTTGAAATCATGGTTTATGATGCATCTGGTCGTCTTGTTGAAGAATTGGTTAACAAAAATCAACCACAAGGTTATCATAGTGTAACTTGGAATGCTTCTTCACAGGCAAGTGGTATGTATTTTGTTAAAATGGTTGCTGGGAATGTAGTGCAAACTCAGAAATTAGTTTTACTTAAGTAAGTAAGATTAAAAAAACACATTAAAAAGGCAGAGAATATCTCTGCCTTTTTTTATATATAGTAGAATCCAGTAATACATAAATCCTATAATAGATAATATTATTACTTTTACTTCTAAATCCTTGCTAGCATGCCACATTATAAGAGCATGGAAAAATTACTTACACACTCCAATGATGTATTTTGTAGCAAACCAGCCATTACAGAACTCAATGCAAAAGAAACTAAATATTCTATATGAACACATTTATAGGCACATTAAATACAATGGTTTTATTTAAGATATGTAATAGAATTAAAGTAAGATGCTAAAAAATATTTTTTATTAGATAAAATCTAACTCAGAACATATATGATAATTACTCTTCTTTTGATGCGCTAACAATGTCAGGGATGTTTTTTTGTGCATTTTTAGATGTCATTTTATTCATTGATAGAATTTTTTTGAAAGAACAATAAACAGCAAAACCATCACCTTCAACTCTTGAAATGTGATATACCATTTGATGTTCTTTGGAGTTGTTATCATTTTCATACATTATGGCATGATGTACATGGTCTACTCCACAATGCAAAGGGCAAGCATACTTGCTATTCTTTTGTAAAATAACATGAGCATTACTTCCATCTTCCATATTTAATGCATACTCAATAGGCTTGCTTTCATCATGATACAAACCCATTCCAACAGAAAATAATAATAATAATAATGTTTCAGTCATTTTATTTACTCACAAATTATTCATCTACACTCATCATTAATATATTATTACCAAATATTTATTTTTTTCTACCTCGTCACAAAAAAAACCTTAATTTAAATTTTGTGATAAAAAACACACCATCATTTTTTCTGTTCAATAAAAAATACATAACCATCATAAATCATAATGTTTTTATAAATAATAATTTTTTTTATGTCTTTTATTATCAACTATTTATATAAAAATTTAAAAAAAATTATTTAAAGTATTACTTTAATTACTTGCATTGCTCATTCAATCATTGTTAATATTGTTCATACTAATAATGTAATAAGGTAATATTCTTGTTATTGGATTAAGTAAAAGCTTATTAAATTATTGGGTTAGTTAGGGCTAAATAAATTTTATGAATAAGTATTATTCATAATTACACATCAAACAAACAAGGAGAAAAACACAATGAAGAATGTTAAGAAACTCTTGATATTCGTAGCAATAAGCACATTCGTTTTTGCAAGTTGGGATCGTACGTCAGTTCTTGGTGGCCCAGGCTACTGGGCAGATGATTATTCAAACATTGCAGCATTTCCAGCTTCTGTCAATGACCATAATGTAGCTTACACCAATGGTGAAAACTTTACATCCATCTTTGATAAAGACGGTACTACATGGGGCTTTGCTGGTGGTACAGGTGATGATCTAGCAAACATTATGTGGGGTAACGGAAACATGGGTGTCACTTTTGGACTTGCCATGACTCCAGAAATAACCGCTGAAGATGATGAGAATGATTGCGGCGCTAATGGTGCAGCAGGAACTTGCGTTAGAGAAGCATCCAATGTCATAAACCTTGGTGTAGGAATGCCTCTTGCTGGTGGTGACTTTGGTTTTACTTATAATACTGATGGTGGTGGTACAATGGGTGTTAACCTTAGACGCGCTCAATCCGTATGGATGTGGGACAATATGTTAGTTTCCTTCTCAAATACAAGTGATGATGGCGATACTGAGGATGATGAAACTGCAATGGATCTAGATGTTGGATTATACACAAACACAGACCATGGCAATGGCACAAGCACATTGTTTGGAGCTGAATTTAATTATGGATCATCAACACCTGAAGGAGCAACTGAAGCAGATGATATGATGGGATTAACATGGAATTTTGCTGTTGAATCTGCCATGACTGATTGGGCTACACTTCGTGTTGGCTATAGTCATGCATATGACCTTCAAGAAGGTGGTATTGGTGATACTTTTTCAGCTGGACTTGGATTTAATTATGGATCATTCAATCTTGACATGACTCTAACAAGCCTAGACAAAATGATGATGGACCCTGTTAAATATGTTGCAGGAAGAAATGAACATGGTGCTGCTAATACATTAGGTTCTTCTTGGACAATTACGTATAACTGGTAAATCTTGTTTGAAGTTTTTTGGTAAACCTTCCTCCTCCTCCTAGTTTACCAATAAGCGATAAAAAAGCCCGGCCTCTTCCGGGCTTTTTTATTTCCCTAATAATTTTCAATGAATATTTGTTAATTTTATCCTATCAATTAAGGATATTTTATGTTAAAAATTAAATTACACTGGCAAATTCTGATTGCCATGGCAATTGGCATCATACTTGGATCATATTATCAAAATGCCAATGATGGCTTCTTATATCAAATAATTGTTTCCTTGGGCGTTATTTTTGTACGCTTACTAAAAATGATCATCGTACCTCTCATATTCTGTTCCATCATAACTGGTGTTTCGGGAATTTCAGATGGAAAAAGTTTAGGAAGAATAGGACTTAAAACCATTTTTTATTATCTCCTTACAAGTCTATGCGCCATATTGATTGGCCTCACACTTACAAACTTCATTCAGCCTGGTATTGGCGCAGATATAGGCTTCTCAAATGGATTTGATAATTCTAATTTACAAAAACCAGGATCACCTGCAGACATATTAATTAGAATGATACCTTTAAACCCCTTTAAGGCAGCTTCCTCAGGTGACATGCTTGGCATCATATTTTTTGCCATATTCATGGGCATAGGCATTACTCGCATTGATTCAAAACATTCAGAACTGTTACGAAACTTTTTTAAGGCATGTTTTGAAACAATGATGAAAATGACAAGCATTATCATTTCCATGGCGCCCTTAGGTGTTCTCGGGCTCATCACCAAGTCTGTTTCATTATCTGGATTTGCTTTATTTGCAGCCGTAGGAAAATACATGCTTACGATTGCTTGCGGACTTACAATCCATATCTTATTCGTATTACCTCTATTATTTTATCTATTTACTAAAATAAACCCCTTAAATCATTTCCGCGCCATGGCATCTGCGCTAGCTACTGCCTTTGCAACTAGTTCTTCAAATGCAACTCTACCAATGACCATGCAATGTGTTGAAAAAAATGCTGGTGTATCAAATAAAGTATCTTCATTTGTACTGCCAATGGGAGCAACCATTAACATGGACGGTACTGCTCTTTATGAATGTGCCGGGGTTCTATTTATCAGTCAAGTACTTGGAATTGATTTAAATCTTACAAGTCAACTTATAATTGTAATGACTGCACTTTTAGCATCAATTGGAGCGGCAGGAATACCAAGCGCAGGTCTTGTAATGATCTTCATTGTCACGCAAGCAGTAGGATTTCAAGACGCAGATGTTGCCATCATAGTAGGTGCCATGCTAGCAGTTGATCGCCCTCTAGACATGATGCGTACAATGGTAAATATTTTTAGCGATAGCATCGGAGCATCCATAATAGCAAAATCTGAAGGTGAAAACTTATATGAGAATCATTAATTAGTAATTTCTCCTGCTACTTTATCCATGAGTTTTTGATGCAGTACAACATTTTCACTTATCACGGTTTTAATTTCAATGATTTTAATACCTTTAATATTAAAACTATCCTTAATACTTTTTTTAAGCTCAACTAAATCAGCTACACTTTCATAATGACAACCATAAAGAGCAGCAACACGCATTAAGTCCAAACCAGTATTGGTTGTCCAATACTCTTTAAATTCATCTTTATTCATTTCTGCCATTGGTAAAAATGAAAAAATCCCACCCCCTTCATTATTTATAACCACAATGGTCAAATCAATTCCATATTTAGAAATTAAAAGCCCATTCATATCATGATAAAAACTTAAATCGCCAATCAAAAGTAACGACCTGTTTTCATTACAATAAGATATGCCAAGAGCTGTTGACAATACTCCATCAATTCCACTTGCGCCTCTATTTGCGTATGTTATTATTTTATTTTCATTAGAATTAGTATATCCATCCACATCTCGAATTGGCATTGAATTGCCAATCATGAACTGATCATCATCATGAAGTAATTCTTGGCAAACTCTCGCAATTAATCCCTCATGCATATTTACTTCCAAGGAAATAAATTCTTCTATTTTTCCATCAATTGATTTAATGGTATTTAACCATTTTTCATCACCTCGCCAATTTATAACATTAAATTGAAATTTTAAATATTCATCAATTAATGATTGAACAAAATTGGAGCAATCATCATTATGTTGAAAATAAGGACTTACTAACAATGTTTTTTCTTTCCACTGATCTAAATGATTACATAAAATTTTGGATGTAGGTTTAAAACCAATTCGTAAAACAAAATCTGGCTCAAAATCTATTTTTTTAAGAAAAATATCATAAT
>CAZQYT010000057.1:0-5154 GCA_964597475.1 uncultured bacterium
TATTGCGAAAAATATAATTAGTATTATTGAAGATTTTTCTATGTATAAAGCATTATTAAATAATATATATATATATTCAAAAAAACATACACTTCAAATAGAAGTAAAAAAAATGTGGGATTTTATTTTAAATTAGAAAATGAATAAGACAATTATTCTTGTAACTGGAGGCGCAGGTAATATTGGGAGTAGTTTAGTCTCCGAGTTAGTTAAGTACAAAGAAAATTATATTGTAGTTGTTGATAATCTATTGACTGGCTATAAAGAAAATTTACCATCAAAAACTTATGAAAATTGGAAATTCCATAATATTGATGTAAATAACTATGATAAAATAAAAAATTTATTTAAAAAATATAAATTTGATTTCATTTTTCATTTTGCTGCAGTAGTTGGTGTTAAAAGAACACTTGATAACCCACTTATAGTTTTAGAAGATATAGATGGAATTAAAAATATACTTGAACATGCTAGCAAAATTAAAGTAAAAAAAGTGTTTTTTTCATCATCAAGTGAAGTATATGGTGAGCCCGTTGAAATTCCTCAGCATGAAGATACAACACCATTAAACTCAAAACTACCATATGCAATTGTTAAAAATGTTGGAGAGGCTTTTTTTAGAACATATTATTTTGAGTATAATTTAAAATATACAATTTTTAGATTTTTTAATACCTATGGGCCAAATCAAACAAATGACTTTGTAATTACTAAATTCATACAAAAAGCATTAAATAATGAGGATATAACAATATTTGGAGATGGTCAGCAAACTAGAACATTTTGTTATATCAAAGATAACATTGATACAATAATTAGTATTCTAAAAAATGAATCATTGAACAATAATGTTATTAATATTGGAAGTAATGAAGAAATTACTATATTAGATTTAGCTAAAAAAATCATTAAGATCACTAATTCAAATTCACAAATAGTACACCTTCCAAAACTTAAAGAAGGTGATATGACTAGGAGAAAGCCTTCAATAGAAAAAATGATAAATGAAATTAATAGGCCCTTAATTACTTTAGATGAAGGTATAAAGCATACTATATCTGGTCTAAAGAATTGAAAATATTATTTTCACAAAAAATTGCAGGAATTAGTGGCTCAGAAGTTTATTATCTCAATTTATTACCTGCTTTGAAAGAAATGAACATTGATGTAGAGTTTCTCTGTTTGACTCCATATAAAGATAAAAATAAAAATAAAAAATTTATATCAATATTAGAAAAAAATAAAATCAAAGTATATACTATTGAGATTTATAATGATTTATCTTTTTCATTAATTAAAAGAATTAATTATTTTTTAAACATAAATAAAAATAAATATGATTTTATCCATACAAATTTAATTCATGCTGATTTTTATTTTTCAATTATTAAATTACTTTTTAATAGGAAATTAAAAATAGTTTCGACAAAGCATAGTTTTGATTCAAATGGGTATCAAAAAAAGTATGGATTTAAACCTAAAAAGTATAAATTTTTTAATAAATTTATATTAATGTCAAAATTTTCTGAAAAATTTATTTTAAAAACAATTGTCATTTCACATGGCCTAAAAAAATTGCTAATAGGATTAAATATCAGGAAAGATATTGATGTTATCCATTATGGATTTAGATTTAAAAATGTTGTTTTTTCAAAAAAAAAATCGAAGTATAGAAAATCGAATAAACAGATATTAATTATTGGAAGATTGATTGATGTTAAGGGACATATTTATGCACTTAAGGCAATGAAAACTTTAGCTGAACAATTCCATGATTTATCTCTTGTGATTGTTGGAAATGGTGAACTTGAAAATTATTTAAAAAAAAATACTCAAGATCTAAATCTTCAATCTAAAGTTTTTTTTGAGGGACATTCTGACTCAGTCCATGATTACATTAATAATTCAGACATTGTTTTAGTAACTTCAAAAGCTGAAGGTTTTGGTGTTATTCTTTTAGAATCTTTTATGTATGGGTGTCCTGTTGTTGGCTGGGATGTTCCAGCGATTAATGAAATTGTTGAAAATAATATTAGTGGTTATTTAGTTGAACCTTATAATATAAATAAACTTCATAATGCAATAGTAAAAATGATTAGTTTATCTAAAAATAATAGAAAAGAAATGGCCTCAAATGGCAAAAAAAGAGTTGATGAATATTTTACAATAGATCGTATGGTTTTGGAAACAATAGAAGTTTATAATAAAGTTATGCAAAATACTTAATATTTATTAAAATCTTGACTATACTATATTCAAATAACAATTCTTGGAGTGTATATAATTTTAGATTAAATATGTTGCTGTCCCTACAGAAAAAAGGTTATAATATTTGTATTTTGTCTTCAGGAAGCAACTATCTTAATAAACTAAAAAAATATAACTTTAATATTTTTGAAATTAATTTTAGTAATAGTACTAAAAATATATGTTCAGATTTGAATTTATTATTCAAATACTATAAAATATATAAAAAAATAAATCCTGATTTAGTCCTGCATAATGCAATAAAGCCAAATATTTACGGTAGTATTATTTGTAGGGTTCTAAAAATACCTGTTATCAACAATGTGTCAGGGTTAGGGTCAGTTTTTATTTCAAATGGTGTTTTAAGTTATTTTATAAAGTATTTGTACAAAATTTCTCAATTAAAAGCTTCAAAAGTTTTTTTTCAAAACAAATCTGATCTCAATTTATTTAAAAAAAATAAATTAATTAATCTTAATATTGTATCATTACTGCCTGGTTCAGGTGTGGACATTATGAAATTCCATCCAAAAAATAAATGTTTAAAAAATAGTAGTCATATTAATTTTTGTTTTATTGGTAGACTAATAAAAGAAAAAGGAATTCTTGAATATATATATGCAGCAAAATTAATTATTTCAAATTATAAAAAAGTTAGTTTTTCTATTATTGGGGGCTTTTATGAGGACAATCCATCTTCTATAAATTATGATGAATTTCATAAATTAATAAAAAATAATAGAATACATTATCTAGGTAATAAAGAAAATATTGACAAAGAAATAGGTAAATTTGATTGTATTATTTTACCCTCATATAGAGAAGGCATGTCTAGAGCATTACTTGAAGCATGTAGTACTGGAATACCTATAATAGCAGCAAATGTGCCAGGTTGTAAAGAAATTGTTGATGATGGGAAAAATGGTTTTTTATGTCAACCAAAGGATTACAAGGATCTTTTTTATAAAATTAAATTATTTTTATCATTGTCAAATAATCAAAGAAAAACTATGGGTAAGTATGCTAGGGAAAAAATTCTAAATAATTTTGATGAAAGATATGTTATTAAAAAGTATTATAATACAATTACTGAAGTATTATTAGGTAAAAATAAATGATCCAAACTCATGTTCTCAGTTATCTATTGTATTTTGTTTTACTTTATTTAATTTCTGTTTTATACATTAAAATTTCTTCTAAATATAATATATCAGATAAACCAAATGACCGTACATCTCATTATGATGTAACTCCAAGGGGCGTAGGAATTATTTTTCCTATTTCTTTACTAATTTGGTTTATTCTTTATCAAAAATGTTATTTATTTATTTTAGGCCTTTTATTTATTTCAATTATTAGTTTTATTGATGATGTATTTGATTTAAACCAGATAGTTAGATTGTTTTCCCATATTTTATGTGTAAATATTGTCATATATGATTTTATTGCTTTTGAATACCCTCTGATTTATTTTTTAGCTGTTATTATGATGCTTGGTTGGATCAATGGTTTTAATTTTATGGATGGTATAAATGGAATGACATGCCTATATTCAGTAGTAATAATGATTACTATATACTTTCTGAATTCTAATTTAAATTTCATAGAAACTAGTTTATTGAATTTTACACTAATCCCAATATTGGTATTTTCAACATTTAATTTTAGAAATAATGCAATTGCATTTTGTGGTGATGTAGGCTCAATTTCATTAGCATTTATTTTTTCTTATATTTTTCTTTATTTAATTATTAGTACAGGGGATATAAGTTATTTAATGTTATTGTCTCTATATGGGGTTGAATCTTCAATTACTATTTTTGAAAGAATAATTAAAAAGAAAAATATTTTAAAACCACATAGAACTCATTTATACCAATATTTAGTTAATGAGAAAAAAGTAGATCATTTAATTGTTTCCATTATTTATGCATTAATTCAATTATTAATAAATATAATTATTATTAAGTTTATAATCATTAGTGACAACAGTATTATGTTAAGTTTGATTTTTCTAGTTATGATTATACTTTTTTATATTATAATTAAATATAATGTAATAAAATCAATAAGTGTAAAATATGAATAAATTTTTAAATATATCTAGATATAAGAAAAGCCTCATTTTAATTATAACAGATTTATTCGGCCTTTATTTTTCACTTTATTTAGCATTTATTTTTAGATTTAATACTTTTTCACCACTTGATTATTTATCTAATAATGGTTATATAATTTGTATAATTCCTTTTATTACTATCCCCCTATTTGGTTACATAGGTTTGTATAATGCTGTATTGAAACATATTGGACAAAAAACTCTAGCTTTAACATTTTTAGCTATAACTATTTCTACATTGTCTTTGTTGATTGTTTTAGCATTATATAATTTTAAAATTTTCCCAATTAAAGGAATAATCGGGATTTATTGGTTTGTCGCAGTTTTTAATACGTTTTTTATTAGATATTTTGCCTATTGGTTTTTTTATTTAAAAATAAAAGATAAAAAATTGCCCTTAATAATAATTTACGGTTGTGGTGAAGCTGGGGTTATGTTAGCCGATAGTATCCAAATGGGAAAAAAGTATAAATTATTTTCTTTTGTTGATGATGATCCTCAAAAAGTCAATACTGTGATTAAATCAGTTAAAGTTTATTCAGTAGACAAAATTGAAAAACTGATTATTAACTATAAAATTGAAATGATACTTCTCGCTATGCCCTCAATAAATAGAGCTGAAAGAAAAAATATATTAAAACAAATTTCTAATTATCCTATCAAAGTAATGGAGTTGCCAAGTATTGAAAATATCATTGATGGGAAAGTTAATGTTGATGATATTAGGCAAGTTGAAGCAATTGATGTATTAGGTAGAAAAGCTATTTTACCAATAGATGATCTCCTTC
>CAZQYT010000057.1:5164-7128 GCA_964597475.1 uncultured bacterium
CAAAATGTTTTAATCTCTGGGGCAGGTGGCTCTATAGGAAGTGAATTGTGCAGACAAATTTTAATTTTAAAGCCAAAAAAAATAGTATTGTATGAAATATCAGAATACAATCTATATTCTATACATTATGAGTTAACTCAACTAAATGATAGTATTGAAATTTTACCTATTTTAGGATCAGTTTTACATGAAAAAAGAATTAAAAATGTATTACAATTAAATAATATAGATACTGTTTATCATGCTGCAGCATACAAACATGTGCCCTTAGTAGAATTGAATCCATGCTCTGGAGTATATAATAATATTATTGGAACCTATACTATTGCTAAGCAATCATTAGCTTGCAATGTTAAAACTTTTATTTCCATTAGTACTGATAAAGCAGTGCGTCCAACGAATATAATGGGTGCAAGTAAAAGATTTTCCGAAATGATTTTACAAATGTTTAATAAAAATTATAATTCTACAATTTTTTCAATGGTTAGATTTGGGAATGTTTTAGATTCAGCAGGTTCAGTCTTGCCTTTATTTAGAAAACAAATTAAGGATGGTGGCCCAATTACAGTAACACATAAAGAAATAGTTAGATACTTTATGTCTATACCAGAAGCAGTACAGTTAGTCATTCAGGCTGGAGCAATGGCTAAGGGAGGAGAGGTATTTTTACTTGATATGGGAGAACCAGTTAATATTTTAGATATGGCAAAAAAGATGATAAACTTAAGTGGATTAACTCCAAAAGATGGAAACCATAAAAATGGTGATATCTCTATTGAAATTACTGGTTTAAGGCCTGGGGAAAAATTATATGAAGAATTATTGATTGAAAATAATTCTGTCCCAACTAAACACCCTAGGATTATGAAATCAGAAGAGGAAAATATTTCTATGAAATTGATAAATCAAGGTATTGAGAGTTTTAAAAAAGCGTGCAAGGATCAAAACTCTAATAAAGTTGTTGACCTATTAAAGGAATATGTAAAAGGATATAAACCATTTAAAGAGAATTATTGATTTTCGTTCTAAGTGCTCTTGATGAAAAGTTATGCAATCTGTTATGATAATAGATTTTAATATTTAAATCTTTTCCAGTGAAATATTTTTCTTTATAATCACTCCCAAGAATTCTAACATCAGGTTTTATTTTTTTCAAAATAGAATAAAGATTTTCTTCAGTATCGTAATCAATTATTTCATCAATATATTTTACTGCATTCAGCTGAATTTTTCTTTCCTTTAAAGATTGTATAGGTTTATTTTTTGAATCAGGCCTATCAATTGTAGGATCAGTTTGAAGCCCAACAATTAGGTGGTCGCATTGCTTTTTAGCATCTTTAAGCATAAGTATATGACCAGCATGGAGCAAATCAAAACAACTACAAGTAAAGCCAACTGTTTTATTTTTTTTATTTTTAGACATTTATTTTAGTGTAAAAAAAATGAGCATTTAATAATGCTCATTTTTTTAATAAAAAAACTTATTATCGTATTAAAATTAAAAATTAATTGATTTTCCGTATTTCAAATAAACTCCATATGAATCTTGAGTATCAAAAGTCAATTCATAATCTTTATTTATATCAACAACTTTTTGTAATCGTAGTACTAAAGACAAATCCATTTTTTTGATTGGAAGTTTATAGCCTAAATCTAACATAGCAGAGCCAGTGACTGCACTAGTACTATGATTAGTATATCCAAGCCCTAGGCTAAGATCGAGCATACTTAATGATGTAGATAGTTGGCCAACTACTGATGTTAAAGTCACATCATCTGATAACCCAATTCCAGATAATGTTGCTGAATTAATTTCTATTGATGGAGAAAGTTCTTTTCCAAATAAAGAAATTGTTTTTGGCAGATCAACAGAAAAACCAAAACTAGTGCCTGAATCTAAGTTATCTGTATTATTTATTGGAAATAATTGACCTACATTAAAGAATGCAGTTATATTAGATTTT
>CAZQYT010000058.1:0-7047 GCA_964597475.1 uncultured bacterium
TTTTTTAAATAATTAATCTGATGATAAAAAATAAATTTTTATATTATAGTTTAATTATTTTTCTTTTATGGGGTGAATTATTTTCAAAAGATACAATTCATGTAAATTTTGATTTATTTAAAGAATATTATGACATACCCATTTTAGGAGCTAATTTAAAACCTAGCCTACAACCTTCTTGGGATCAGCAAGATTTTCTTGAAAATTTAATTTTATTACAGCCTCAAACTTTGAGATGGCCAGGCGCAGAGGCTGCTAATTATTTTGATTGGCATCAAGGCTCATTATTGCCATGTTATAAATGGTCGGAATCTTCTCATCCTTTTGACCATTTGGATAATAATATGTGTGGACAACAATGGGATCAATTTTGTTTACAGGATGATGTTTATCCAAAAACAATACAAAGTGAATTGATGAATGGGAAAATGAGATCTGCTAATTATGTGGATAATTTTGCATCAAATTATATAAATGCCATTCAGAATGTTAGTACTGAAAATGGTCATGAGTCAATGGTGCCATTTTTTACCTTAAATGTCCTTTCTCCAAATTACTATCATCCTGATTCTGTAGAATTTGATGAAAGTTGCAATGTCATAAATACGGATTTTGTTAATACCATTAGTCAACAATTAGATTCAATTGCAACTTTGACGAAAGGGATGGATGAAGTTTTTATTCAGTTAGGAAATGAACCTTGGCATACTCAAAGTTATAAGGATGGAATAATGTCAAATGCTTTGGACTATTTTAAGAAGATGGTAACGATTGCAATGGAAATTGATGCTCATGCTGAATTGCAACATGTAAAAGTAGGATTATTTGCAGATGTACATTCAAATGATATTAAAGATGATCATTGTGAGCCTGTTAGATGTACTTGGAATGATTCAATGCATGTAATGTTAAATGATGAAAATGCGCATGATTTATTTGATGCATATTCATTACATAAATACTCTGGCTTGAAGCGAATGAGAATTCCAGTAGATTTTGATGATTATTGTAATCCTCTTCAGCCTATAAGTTGGGTACCCATTGAGGTTGAAGATATAATAGAATTTAATCATTGTCAAATGGGTTATTTGATAAAATGGATGTTAATTGATCAAGAAAATATGTTTGCTAACTGGTTAGGTAGTAATGAATATCCTGGATTATATTCAGGTTTATTCGGAAATAATCCGAAAAAAATTTGGATTACTGAATATGACATGGGCTTAGATGGACAAGATGCTTATGATAAACCATATTCAAATGGGTGGCCACATGCTATTTATAATTTATTTACAACATTAAAATACATGGTTGAATTTCCTAGGATAGAAATGTTAATTCAAAATAATTTGGTAGGTTATAGCGGAGGTTATAGATTGATTGATACATTTTCTTATTTAGATCAAAATGGAACTAATAATTCAAAATATCATGAATATTGGGAATTTGGAACACAATTTAGACCTTTAGTATCTCATTCATTTGAAGGATTATCGCCTAAGGGTGAAACAATAAAAATGTTAAATGAATTGGCTTGGAGAAATAGTCAGATTTCTGAAATAAATTTCAATGCATTGGAAGTTGATTCAACTGAAATCAGGAGCTATGATGGAGTTTGATAGTTATCATGTGAAAGATATGCATGGATGGATTTTTGATCAACATGATTTATTATTAATGAATATTTCCAATGATACCATTCCTGTAGAGTTATCTTCATTGAATAAAAGTTGTTTGAAATATGATATTACTATTATTGATGGTGACTTGCATGCTAGAAATTATCAAACAAAATTTGGGACTTCATTGCCTTATGATACTTTGTCACATCATCAAGTTTCTTTATGGGAATTTGAAAGTGAAACACCACCTTTAGGCATGGAAAATTATTTTTCAGCAAGTTATTCTATTAATAAAGTTGTTGGTTCTTTCCATGGTGATCAAATTGTCATTCAGGCTCCACCATTTAGCATAGTGCAGATGTTAAAAGATAATTCGTTTAATGAAGAAATTTATAATTGCGATGGAACTTGCATTAATGATATGGATCAAGATGGTATTTGTGATGAATTATTTTCAATTAATAAACAGATAATAAAAGAATATAAAATGAATGACATTTATCCTAATCCTTTCAATCCAATTACAAATATTGCTTTTTCAATTGGAAAAGCAAGTAATGTTACAATTACAGTTTATGATATTAAAGGTAGAAAATTAGAATTAATTCATGATGGTTTTTTAAGCAAAGGTGATTATTCTGTAATTTGGAATGCTACAAATTACTCTAGTGGAATTTATTTGGTTAGAATGGAAACTAAAACATTTAAAAAAATTCAAAAAGCAGTATTATTTAAATAATGAAAGGATTACAATGGTTAAAGACATTGGAAAATTTTTAGGATATTTTTTCATTATCATTGGCTGCATACAATTGATATTAATTTTTATTAATGTAAAAATTACAGGTGACATAAATATTCAATTTTCATTTTTATTAAATTTTATGGCTGGTTATTATTTATATAATCATAATGTAAAAGCGAGAAAAATAGTGATGATTTTCATGGGTGTGATGATTGTTGTACAATTTTTTGCATTTATTTATTTTACCATTAGTGGCATACCTCATGGTTCTCATGTGCGTTTGTTTGGAGTAGAAATTTCAAATTTGTCCCAATTATTTTTTTATTTTCCATTATTTTTCCAGTCATTCCATTTTCATTATTACTTTCAAGGAAGGCAATTAAAGAGTTCTCAGATGGTGCTATTGATGGCATAAAAAAATAAAGTATCATTATTTTATTTCTTTCATTACTAAGTAAATTATATTGTTAGTTTAATGGTGGGAGTAGCTCAGCTGGTTAGAGCACCTGACTGTGACTCAGGGGGCCGTGGGTTCAAATCCCATCTCTCACCCATTATTACATAAATAATTGAGCCCTATTTGAGTAGGGCTTAATTATATTGGACTTGGTCATTGAAAAGGGAATAAGATTTATTGTTACAATTTTATATGAAAAAAAATAATTATTTTAAATGAAAATTATTTTTTTATTAATTATGATTTTAGGATGTTCATCAAGTAAAGATAATAATTCTAAAAAAGTAAAAAATAATATTGACAAATCTCAAGTTAATCAAGCTGCCATGCATTTTGTAGGCAATGAAAAAGATGACTTTTTTTTTATGGAAGTGATTTCTTTAAAAAATTATCAGGATGGAAAAAAAAATGGTGATTGGATATTTTATGGTAATGATGGTAGCATAATTAAAATTGAAAAATATGAAAATGGTAAATTGAAAAAAATAAAGGAAAAGTGATTATATTTCCATTTTTTATTATATTCGATTATTACTTTTTTTGTAATTTACATTGTTCCTCCAAATAAGAAAGATTAATTAAATGAAATATCCAATTGATACCGCTATAATAATAAATAATTGTGAGTGGCGTGTTGCAGAGTTTAGAATGGGGCGTGGAAGAGAGTGGGTTTATACTTTATCATGTGAAGATACCGATGGAAGTTTTGAAACAATGCGTTTAAATGAAACGGCCATTACTACAATAATATCAACTGAACCACAAGGAGAAGAACCTTCAGAGTTTATTGAGGGTGCATTTGCTTAACAAAAATTAAGTTTCATCATTAGATTCAATTAGCATTACTTCATGAGTTCTATAGTAAGCTATTTTGCCTGAATCATCTTTTGTTTTATACCTTGTAGGATAATTTCGTATTTCTTCTAGAATTACAATTTTATTAGAATTTATAATTTTTAATTTTGTTCCAATGGGTATTTGAGTCATGTTTTCCATTTTATTTGCCTTTCTAAAACAACCATTCTCTTTCTCCTTTTGCGCCAATGTGCGCCATATAAAATAATATTATAATCATTATTAATTGAATGAAAAAGAAAATATTTTTTTTCACATTTGAGAATTGGAGATCTAATTGAAATTTGATTTTGATCCAAAATATAATCATATAAATAAATGTTATACTCCATGCCAAAATACCATGTGTAAATTTGAAAAATTCTATAAGTGATGCTTCAGATAAAAATGCAAAAAGGCCAGTGATATTTGCAAATAAACAAGAAATTATACCTAAGCCTAGGCACCAGAAAGCTGCGTGATCTAATTCTTCATTATTAGTGAATTTATATAAAATGTCAAAAAAGAATCCAGATGCAAGTAATGCAATTGGAAAGTGAATAAATAAAGGATGAATGTTATATGGGGAAAATGATTCCATGATTTAATTATTCTTTTGGACGAATTAATTCAGGAATTTTAGAGCCACGGTGGCATGTCCAACATGAAATTTGAGTAATGGATTCTTTTTTTGTTTTTGGATTAGTTTTAGAAAAAAACTTTTCATTCAAATCATTTTGCATTTTAATCATTTCACGTGCAATTTTTTTATGCTTGGTTTCAATGGACTTATCATTCAAGTCATGACAGAAACTACATTTAACGCCTAAATCTTTACTAATCACTTTCATATATCTTTTTAAATCTTTTTCTGATTCATACTTGAGAATTTGAACATTTTTAAATTCTCCCATAAGAAAACTAAAACTGATTAAAATTAATAATAATTGTTTTTTTTTCATTATAATCCTTTCTAAAAATAAAAATGTGTTTGAATGAGATATTCCGGATCTTTTTTAATTGTACTATTGCTTATGTTAATTTCATTAAAACGAGTTTGAATTTTTATTTCCATGACATTAAGAGGATAAATTTCAATTCCCATTGTATATCTGCTGATCGATCCATTATTCCATTTGGTTCGCGGATCAAAATAATCATATTTGCTAATAAAATGTATTCCCTGTATTAATTGTAATGCAATTTGATTATAAATTGCAATGGAAGTTTCATCATTTATCCAATTTTCAACTTGATTAATTTCAAATGTCCAGACATGATTGTCAATGGAAATTCCTCCAGACGTTCCCATCATATTAAAATCACCTTCTTGCATATAGCTTGCACTAGTTCTATATTTAATGAGATTTCCCAATCTATTTATATAAGTAAGTTTAGTTGTGAAATTAGTCATTTCATCATATTTTTCACTAATGAGTGAAGTGCTGAAACTGCTAGTCCATTCCATTTTTTTTATTAATGGTACTCCAATTTCTATAATGGTAGGTGGATTCAAGTATGCAGTAAATAATAAACCTTCATGTTCATTTTCTTCATTTAGGTTTATTTTTGTTTTATTATAGTTTCCACCACGAATGAAAGATGTATGATCATCTATTCTCATTCCATAATTAGGCAAGGTCCTACCTATTCTTAGCCAAGAATTTAAAGGGAGACCTTGAATCATTCCCCAATATTCCATACTTAAACTACTAGGACCTTTGACGCCTATTTTAGTGAAAATTGAAGAATTTTCATTTAATTTTAAATTGATGTAAACATCAGCTTGCATAGGAAAAAATGAAGATTTTTTGGTACTATCAGTATCATTATATTGAACACCTTGGAAGCGAAGGTCTCCTCCAATTTGTATTTGATCTGTGATATATCCATCCCAGTCATCATCTCCTTTGTTTATCCAACGTTGTAAGGGAAGTTCTTCAAGTGCTACTACATCATTTCCATGGCTATTGCGCATGGCGCTACCCGTTGGATTTACGTGGCAAGCAATGCACGAAGCACCATTTGAAATGGAAAAACGTGGTAAGGCAAACATTATTTCACAATTAATGAAAAATAGGAAGCTACAAATAAATTTTACAATATTAATTATTTAGAGCTCCTTCATCAATCCAAGTTGCAATAAGTTGTATTAATGATGGTTCAAGACAACATCCTGTTATTGGCATTGTGCCTGATTCCAATGTTGTTACGAGTAAACTATTATTGCTTTGAGAAGGAATAATTACGTTACTATTATTCAAATTTTCCCATGAAGAAAGATTCAATCCTCCAGAATTGCTAGAAATATGGCAGGGTGTACATTTATTTTCAAATATTGGTTGAATAGTTGTGGAATAACTAATATTGCATGTAGAACCATCCCCTCCACATATACCACATATATCATTAGTAGAGTTTCCATTACATATGCCAGCACAATCTACAGAAGCTATTCCTCCACATATTCCATTACAATCTGGTGTTAAGTTATTTTCACAACAGTCATTTAGGTTGAAGGCAATGCAAATCCCATTGCAATCATAATTTTCTTGAGAATAAACGCAGCCATTATCATCAATGGTTGCGTTGGCGTCATAATTACATGCTGATAAATTCATACAACCTTCTATAAAAGGTTCTCCCA
Source organism: uncultured bacterium (assembly GCA_964597475.1). Lineage (GTDB taxonomy): Bacteria > Fidelibacterota > Marinisomatia > SCGC-AAA003-L08 > D37C17 > JAYZCM01. The sequence goes on from CAZQYT010000058.1 coordinate 6,306, forward strand.
TGTCTTTACAACTCCATATAAATAGTAACATTAATATGAGTAAAATGGGCATAATGTTTTTCATATTGGTATTTTAATGGAAATAATAGGTTGGATGCAAGCATGATATGGAAAAATCTTGTTTAAGTATTAAAGAAAATTAGTGATTGGATATTTTATAAAATAATGAAGTTAATGTTAATTGGGTTCTCCAAAGGCTACTGCAAAGCAAATTAACCCCCCACCTATCCAACCCCAAAAGCCTAAAAATTCTGATGCAAAAATGATGGCAAATATTGTCGCAGCAACAGGCTCTAATGAAAAAATGAGTGCTGTTTCAGTTGGCTTTAGAATTTTTTGTGCCCAAATCATAATGAGTATGGCTACGAATGTTGCAAGAATACCAGTTATTAATATTGCAATTAATAATTGATTGGACCAGATTATTGGTTGCGTCTCAATGATTAGTGCATTAAAAAAAGATAAAATGGTAACGAATAATGCTTGTATGAAAAAGAAGGGTAATGTTCGGACGGTTTTTTTTATATATTTATCTTGAATGACTATATGCATTGCAAAACTAATTGCGCATCCAAAAGTTAGGATGTCACCAATGTTTAATTTATTTTCTCCAGGAATTAATAATAAATATAGCCCCATGGTTGCAATAAAGACAGCTATCCATGTTTTTAAATTAATTTTTTGTATTTTTAAAATAAGTAAGATGAATGGTACCATAAGAACACTAACACTTGTAATGAAT
>CAZQYT010000059.1:0-1686 GCA_964597475.1 uncultured bacterium
AATTTTATTTTTATGCTCTGGCAATATCATTTCAACTGTCAATTCATCTTCAGGAGAGTCAACTAGAACTACTAATTCTCCTCTACTTTCTCCACCTAAACCTAAAATCCCTTGAATCAATACACCTTCTGTTTCAACAATGACACCTTCTTCATTTATGATATCTTTTATTTTTCCAGAAACATATGCATCTATTTCAACTGGCTGAGGAGGTTCAGATAATATTGCTTGCCCTGTTATTTCAGAAATATTTACCAAAATTCCATCAATTGGTGATTTTAATTGATTTTTAAATAAACCAAATAAACCCTTACTTTCCGCAATAACTTGCCCTTTTGAAATTGAATCATCTAATTTAACCAACATGCATTCAGGAATATTCTCTGGTTCTATGTTAAGCTGTTTAGAAATATTAAGCATTTGAACATTACCTGGTATTTCAGTTGAAGCAACAATATCATCAGCTTTCACATTATCACCAATATCATAATGTACATTTCCTTTCATTGGCAACAATCTATTAACAATAATTTTTGTTTTAGATAAGACTTTTAATCCTGGGGTATATGAACGTGACATCTAATTTAATTTAATATTAGGAAACTCTTGAGTTTCATCTGCCCACTCAACTAATCTAGAAACACGATTTTCTTGATCAGCTGGCAAATTAAATGGCTTTCGACCTCTGCCATCCAAAATAATTCCAACTACACCTCCATATATCTTTCTTTCCAACATTTCATTCATTCCAGCACCAATATCAATTCCTTTTTCAGGAAAAAATGTTGCATCAATAGGTTCATAAGGTACTGAAATTAATTTTATCTCACCCGCATGAAGTTCACCTTTCATTTTTCCGCTTGATAATAATAATTCATATTTTAAAATAGGCATCCCATCTTTTTGCAAACCAACTGGAGCTATACAGGTCCCTAAGCGAATCAAACAATCTTTTTCAAAAACTTCTACTGCTGCCTTGGAATGCATTGTTGATAGTATCCCAAGTTGTGGCATCATGAAAATAGAATCTACAGCAAGCTGCGTTATACCTTCAGGAAGAAAAGAATCTATCAACATGCGTGCAGCCTGGTTTCGACGAGGAGCGTGAGATAAAACTCCTCCGGAACCAACAAGCATGTCAAGACCCATCAAATCCACTAAAGTTTCACCACTTGTTGTTTGTTCAAAAGCATCTGAAATTGTTCTTTCTTGTTGTATTCCTTTTAATTTTACTGCGAAATTTTTATGTTGTTTAAAAGATAATCTCAAAGCTTCTCTAGCAATGGCTTGTTCTATAATCAATGCTTCTAATGTTTGTGGTATAGTTGTTGGACGAATCATTTTGTTTGCAATATGATTCATCAAAATTTCTCCATTAATTTCAAATGGCATCCACCTCATCACATTTTCTATTCCAGATTCCGCTAAAACATTACAAACAGAATAACTCATGCCCAAGTTTGCGCTTACAGTACGATTAAATTGTTTATCAAAAACAGAAAAAATATCAGTTGTTGCCCCTCCAATATCTACCCCAACTACTGAAATTGATTCTTCTTCTGAAATTTTCTTTATTATTTCACCAACAGCACCTGGCGTTGGCATTATTGGAGCATCTGCCCATTCCATAAGTTTTTTATAACCAGGCGCTTGCGCCATCACATGTTCCATAAATAAGTCATGAAT
>CAZQYT010000059.1:1696-7029 GCA_964597475.1 uncultured bacterium
TTTATCTCTACTTGGTTGAAGATTTTCTTTTTCTAAAGTAGGGCGTATATTATCTACAATTATTAAATCAGAAATATTTCCCAATCGTTCATCAATTGCAGAACTCGCCTTATTATTTCCTGCATATATAATAGGCAATTTATAATCATGTCCTAAGCGAGGTTTTGGATTAGCTGCTTTTAAAATTTCTGCTAATTCTACTACATGCGTAACTGTGCCACCATCAATCCCGCCTGACAATAATATCATATCAGGTCTTAGCTGCCTTATCCGTTTTACTTTTTCATGATATAATCTTCCATCATTTGATGCTAATACATCCATAACTATTGCTCCTGCACCTAGTGCTGCACGTTGAGCACTTTCACCAGTCATACTTTTCACAACTCCTCCAACCATCATTTGAAGCCCACCACCAGCAGAACTAGTAGAAATATATATGTCAACACCATCACCATTTTTTATTGGAGAAATTATATTTTCTCCATCTAAAATAGTAATTCCAGATAATTCTTCTAATTCAATTATTGCATTTAAAACTCCACGAGTCACATCTTCAAATGGTGCTTCAACTGTTGTAGGAGCTTCACCTCTATGGGTTAAACGATATACACCATCAATACATTGAATCAAAATTGCCTTGGTTGTAGTTGACCCACAATCAGTAGCTAAAATTATTTTTATGTCATGCTCTTTCATGTTAAATAAAATAGTTACAATACATTAATGTCAATGGTGCTGAGAAAATCAATGAATCAAAACGATCAAGGATTCCACCATGCCCTCTCAATATGTCACTACTATCTTTTATCTTAGCCTCTCTCTTTAATAAGGATTGAGAAAAATCACCTAATTGTCCAAATACTCCTACTATCAAACCAATAAATGATGCATCTAATAAAGAAATGAAAGAAGGTAATAATTCATAAAAACAAACTAAGTTCATAAAAATTAAACTAAAAAATAATCCCATCAGTGTCCCTAACCATGTTTTATTAGGGCTAACACTAGGAAGAATTTTCTTTTTACCAAATTTTCTACCAAATAAAAAAGCAGAAGTATCGCATATCCAAATAGTAAGGAATAAACACAAAGTAATGGAAAAGCCAATAATTTCTAAATTTCGCAAAACCGAAAGAGAACCTAACATAATGCCTATCCAAGTAAAAGAAAAAACTAAACTAAAAATATTAATGATTGGAGTTTTTTTCTTTCTAAAAATTTCAGTAATCATTGCACATAAAGTTACTAAAACTATTAAGTCTTGATTTTTAAAATTAAGAAATGAATGAAACAATCTATTCATTTGAAGAATCATGATAAAAAGCATCAACAGAGGTAAAAAAAGTTTTCCATCCATTTTATCAATTAAAACAGGCATTTCTCTTACTCCAAGTAATAATACAATTAAAACAAAAAGGGAGAAAATAGGCAATTGAAATGTATCATCACCTAAGATAATGATCCCTATCAATGATGGAACACCTATTAAATTAATTAACACTCTAGAAGATTTTTTATCTGACATTATTCAATAAAGTAAGAATGGAAATTTACAGACCATGAAATGATTAGTCAAACAGATTGATGGACTATGATAAAATTAACTTAATTATTAATAAAATTTAATTTGCTATTATAAAATTAGCAATTTGAACTAAATCTAAAATATTCACATTCCCATCACCTGTAAAATCAGCAGCACAATAATATGATAAAATAATATCATCATTTATGATAAAATTTGAAATTTGAACTAAATCTAAAATATTAATATTTCCATCACCTGTCACATCACCTAAATCAACATTACAATCTTCATCATTTATCATATAAAATCTACAACCATTCCTACTAACATCACCACGATACAAATTCCAATAATCTGACGAATCACCTTGAATTTTAAAATCAATTACAAATAAATTACTACCTGAACCTGCTAATAATTCCAAATCAGAATCATTATCTAAATCTTGTATCATCACCCCTCCTGAAAATGGAAAATCATTTGCAATCGGAAAGTAATTAACAAAACTACCATCTAAATGAAAAGCAACTATATTACCCGCATCAGTCGCAGCAACTATTTCTGGATCATTATCACCATCCAAATCTGAAAAAACTATAGACCCTTGAACACTACCAACTATATCCATTGGCCAACCATCTAAAGAATTTCCTAACATGTCAACTGCATAAATTCTATCATCATTTGATCCAAAAAACACATATATTTCATTATCAATTTCTAAAAAAGATGGAGAAGACAAAACTTTATTATCAGTAGTGATACTAAATCGCAAAGTGCCATCATCATTAACTGCATAAAAATTATTATCATTCGAACCTGCAAAAATTATTTTCTCACCTTGAACATCAATTATGGAAGGAGCTGCTTGAAATTTATCTAAACCTACAAAAGGAAAGCCTTGTGCAATCGTCCCATCATCATATATAAGATAAAGATGATCATCATCCGTTCCTACAACTATGTCATCTTTTCCATTTTCATTAAAATCAGCCAAAGCAATCCCTGCTTTTACTTTTTCACCTAAAATTAATGGATATCCTTCTACATCCGATCCATCAGGGTTAATTACAAAAATTTGATTACTACTAGATGGTGAAGAGTATCCTCCTATGACTATTTCTAAATCATCATCATCATCTAAATTACCAATTGCTGGTGTTCCCATTAAATATTTGTTAGCATTATAATCAACCTTAAGTCCATTTAAATCAAAAACATATAAATGTTTTGATTTTGATGGAATGACAAAATCAATCAATCCATCATCATCTAAGTCTGCGGCCGCTGCAGAACCCCAAATTTGATTACCTGTATCAAATGGAAATGTACCATTAACAAGTTCCGTTCCATCAATATTATATATATGAATAAATCCATTATTATCACCTATGATTATTTCTAAATCTCCATCAGAATCTAAGTCGACAATAAGAGGACTTGATCTTAGCTCTGCAGTTGGAATTGGAAAACCTGCTTGATTCAAAGAAACACCAATTGATATAGATACTGTTTTAGAGTAAGTTGCTAATTCATCAAAATTATTCACATAATCTGCAGTAAAAGTCATTAAAAGATTAAAATCTCCAAATAAAACAAACTCATCTAATAAAACATCATACTCTCCAGAAACAGATTGACCTAAAGCGATATCACCTAAATCAAGTGTTGCTTCACCCATGACATTACCACCATCATCTAAACTCAAAGTAGCTACTGCATTTAATGCATCTGTCTCAAATGAATTATTTGTAAAAATAAAATTAATGGAAAAACCTTCACCTGGATTCAAAACACCATCATCATCAATTTCATTATTAATCAAAATCTCAGAATTTGCAGCAATGATTGGAGCCCCATATAAATTATCTAACATCTCTTGAATAATTCCATTAACAGCCGCCTCTCCTGAAAAACCAGCTTCTTTGTAATATACAGTCATTGTATGGTCAATGAACACTGTGCTTGGCAGTAAATTATCTGTATGAAACATTCCAAAAACAGGTAACCCTGTATCATCTATAATCAATGGAATTCCAGAAGTAGCTTGATTACCCCAATCTTCACATGAATAAGGCTGATCCAAATCACCCAAAGATTGAAATGCTAAAACATTTTCATTATTTTCCCAATTTTCAACAACATTGTCAAAACTTGACAATGAACTAAAACAAGCTGGTCACCATGATGCACTCATTTCTAATAATATGACATTATAGTTACCACCATTCATATCACCATTATATTCAGAAAATGTGAAGAATCCATCATTATTTGGATCTAATTGAGAACCATAACAAATGTCATATTCAGTATTTTGATGAGAAAGCGAAATCATATCACCCACCTCATAAGAAAAAATAAAACTTAACAATATGACAAATGAATATCTTTTAAACATGACTAATCTAATTTTATACACTCAGGATTATTATTTGACAGTTTAGATCCACCAATACCAGCAAAAATTATTTTCGTCATACAAACTTCATCTAATGGATTATCATAATGAACTTGTGTTAAAACCCCCATTCCAACTGGTATGGGTTTTGCTTGCATTGAAAATGATAATAATCTTGAAGCACTATTTGAAGTTTGGTATTCATTTTCTTCAAGTAACCCCCCTGAAGAACTTATAATATCTATACCAGGAAGATCGCATTGAAAACCAAAAATTGGCACTGAATTAATCATGAATATTTCAAATGTTTTTTTTGATTTATCATTATTTCTAAGTTGAAGGCAAATTTCCTCATCACATTTCCAACGCCCATTCTCTTCAACAGAATTATTTTTTGAATCAACAACTTTTAATTCCGAATTATTACTAGCCTGCTCATTTGTAGTTTTAGTTTTTTGAGACTGGCAAGATATAATGAAAAACATTATAATAAAAAAGCTTAATTGAATTTTCATACTTTCCCTTTAATTAATAATATGTATACTAAGATACTTCAAATCATTAATAATAATTAATTTTATGATAATATCATATTAACTAAAATAACAATATATAAAATATCAATCACATCATCTTGATTAATATCCCCAGCTTCAGAAAAATCATTATCTAATACAAGATTAATTAGAATGACTACATCTAAAATATCTAAAACTTCATCCCCATTCACATCACCAAGTATGACATCATAATTTTCACCATTTGTAATAAATAAAGCTGATCCATCCTGCAATGAAGCCGCCGCCTCAGGATAAACATTATTAAATGTATATTGTAGCCCCATATCTCCTAAATGATTTTCAATTCCAACCGTGGAATAACATCCATGGCTAGGAGTTCCTCCATTAGGATAATTTCCATCAGAAGAATTATTAAAATCTTGAAATTGGATTTTTATCTCATTTGAAGAATATAAAATGATTTCAAATGTTTGCCTTGGTCCTCCAGAACAATTACTAGCATACCAACCACCTGTAAGATCACCGCAAGTTCTCATGTCATCCCACTGAATCACCACAAAATCATCAAATTCATGATAATAGACATATCCGCCAGAACCTGTTAACAAGTCATCCCAAAATGCAGCAACCATGGGCGATGGACCTCCTGCCCCTGGAATGGGGTAGTTTCTAAATGCACTCATACCATAACCTCCAAAAGAAATCCAACCATTAGTATTAATTTGAATTTTATCATATTCTATGCCATAATAAGTAAAAGTAAAAGGTAATAAACGTTCTTCCGTATTACAAGTATAGCAACTATTACCATTTCCCTGATCAGAAATATTCAACTGTTCACCCAATCCCTCTGCAATTTCAATCCAATCATATTCTGGTG
>CAZQYT010000060.1:0-1866 GCA_964597475.1 uncultured bacterium
ATTGAGTCTGCAATGAGGATGATACAGGGTACAGCTAGAAGCATGGGGATTTTAGTGGAAGGATAATTATGGTACAGTCAAAAAGATATATTGCTAATTTAGAAAAAGTTAATAGAGATAAGGAATATGGTTTAGATGAAGCTGCATCAATACTTGTAGGGGCAAGTAGTGTTAAGTTTGATGAGTCTATTGAGGTGGCAATTAATTTAGGTGTTGATCCTAAACATGCTGATCAGATTGTTAGGGGAACAGTTTCTCTTCCTCATGGAACGGGTAAGGATGTTAAAGTATTAGTTTTTGCTAAAGGTGATATGATTGAAGAAGCGGAAAAGGCAGGTGCTGATTATGTTGGTGACTCCGACATAGTTGAAAAAATAAAGAAAGGTTGGACTGATTTTGATGTAGTTATTGCTGCTCCTGATATGATGGGAGAGGTTGGAAAATTGGGAAGAATTTTAGGTCCTCGAGGTTTAATGCCTAATCCAAAAGTTGGGACTGTTACAGCTGATATTTCAAGGGCTGTGACAGAATCTAAAGCAGGAAAAATTGAATTTAGAGTAGATAAATTTGGAATAATTCATAATGGGATTGGCAAATTGTCTTTTGAGAAAGAAAAAATTATTGAAAATGCGCGTGTGTTTATTGATGCAATAAAAAAAGCAAAACCTCAGGCGTCTAAAGGTACGTATATGAAAAAAGTTACCATTACATCTACTATGGGCCCGGGTATTAAATTGGATATATTAGATATTTAGGATAATAATTATGCCAAATCAAGATAAAATAGAAATTGTAAATTCATTAACTCAAAAAATAGATAATTCAACTGCATTGTATTTTACGCGCTATACTGGCATTGATGTCGCAAAAATGACGGCATTGCGGAAACAGTTTAGGGATAGTGGTGTGGATTATTTTGTTTCTAAAAATACATTGACAAAAATTGCAGCTAAAAATGCTGGCTTTGAAGATAAATTGGATGATTTTCTTGCAGGACAGGTGGGTGTTGCTTATTCAAAAGAGGATCCAGTTTCTCCTGCTAGGGTAATAAGAGATTTTAGAAAAGAAAATAAGGACTCTCTCGAAGTTCTTGGCTTGGTGTTTGAGGGTGATGTTTATGATGGAGATAAATATAATGAATTAGCTGATCTTCCTTCAAGAGAAGAGCTTTTGGCTAAATTTGTAGGCGGATTAAATGAGCCAATGTCGAAATTTGTAGGAACTTTAAATGGAGCTATGTCAAAATTTGTAGCTGTATTGACAAGTTTAAAGGAAAATAAAACTTAAATAGTAACAGGAGACAAGAAAATGGCAGGAATTAATAAAGAAGATGTACTAGCTTATTTGGAAAATGCAAATATGTTAGAAATATCTGAATTAATTAAAGATATAGAAGAGAAGTTTGGTGTCACAGCAGCAGCGCCAGTTGCAATTGCAGGCGGAGCGGCTCCAGCTGCTGATGCAGGTGGTGCTGAAGAAAAGTCTGAATTTGATGTTGAGCTTACAGGTGTTGGTGATAAGAAAATTAATGTAATTAAAGTTATTAGGACTATTACTTCTCTTGGCTTAAAAGAAGCTAAGGATATGGCTGATAGTGCGCCTACTGTAGTAAAGGAGGCTGCTGGGAAAGATGAAGCTGAAGACATTAAAAAGCAGCTAGAAGAAGCTGGTGCAACTGTTACATTAAAGTAATTTAGCTATTTTCTTTTTAATATTATTTTACCAAAACAATCCACAATAATTGGAGGTTATTTGCATTGAGTACTAAAAACACTGCAAAGAAGAATGGTTTACGCCATGATTTTACTAAATATGAACCTTTATTGCCTGTTCCAGATTTATTGGCAATTCAATTAGATTCATGGG
>CAZQYT010000060.1:1876-6921 GCA_964597475.1 uncultured bacterium
GATATTTTGCCTGAAAAGAGGGAAAATAAAGGTCTTGAAGCTGTTTTTAAAAACATGTTTCCCGTTGAAGACGCAAGAAATGATTATGTTTTAGAATATAAGCATTATTATCTAGGTCTTCCAAAGTATACTGAAAAAGAATGTCTTGAAAGAAGGATATCTTATGCCATTCCATTAAAAGTACGTTTTATCTTGAATATTACTGATGAGAATGATAGAAGTAAATATATTCAGAGCATTGAGCAGGATGTATTCTTTGGGAACATTCCTTATATGACAGAGAGTGGGACATTCATAATTAATGGCGCAGAGAGAATCATAGTGAGTCAGCTTCAGCGTAGTCCCGGTGTCTTCTTTGATCAAAATTTCCATCCAAATGGAACCAAGCTATATCAAGCTCGAATAATTCCATTTAGAGGTTCATGGGTAGATTTTACAACTGATATTTATGATTGCATTTATGCCATTATAGATAGGCGTCGTAAATTTCCTGCAACTCTTTTATTGAGGGCGATAGGGTATTCCTCTAATAAAGATATTTTGGAGGCATTTGACTTAACGGGTACATATAAAATTACTGCTAAGCAAGATTTGGTAAATAAGACTCTTATGGAGGATTTAATTAATACTGAAACAGGTGAAGTGATTGCTGAGTCGGGATTGGTTATTTCGGAAAATAATTTAAAGGAATGGAAAAAAGTTGGAATTGTAGATTTGACTGTTGCTGCAAAAGAAGAGTCGATGGAAGTTCAAATGTTAAAAAATACTATGGAAAAAGATCCTACAAACAGCTCTGAAGAGGCGTTGATGTTGCTTTATCAGCATCTTAGGACTGGCGAAGCGCCGACCATAGATGTCGCAAGAAAATTTGTTGAAAAAATGTTTTTTTCAACAAAGAAATATGATTTAGGTGCAGTAGGTAGATATAGAATAAATAAAAAGTTTGATTTACATGCTCCAATTGATGAGCCTATATTGATTAAAGATGATTTTTTACATGTTTTTAAGTATTTGATACTTATGCGAAAAGGTGAAAATGGGCCTGATGATATAGATCATTTAGGAAATAGAAGGGTTCGTACTGTAGGGGAACAATTAGCTAACCAATTTAATATTGCACTCAGTAGAATGCAGAGAAATATTAGAGAGAAAATGAATCAAAGAGAGGCTGAGAGTTTAACTCCTCAAGATTTAGTTAATTCCCGTATTGTTACTACTGTTCTTAATACTTTTTTTGGAACTAGTCAATTATCTCAGTTTATGGATCAAACTAATCCATTAGCAGAGATTACGCATAAGCGTAGAATTTCATCGCTGGGGCCAGGAGGACTTTCTCGTGAGCGTGCTGGGTTTGAAGTGCGAGATGTTCATTATACACATTATGGCAGACTTTGTCCAATTGAAACTCCTGAAGGTCCAAACATTGGATTAATTAATTCCCTTGCAATCCATGCTTCTGTTAATAGCTTGGGTTTTTTCGATGCGCCATATCAATAGGTTGAGCTATAAGGTAAAAGTTATTCATTCTCAGATGAAATACAATATTTATCTCCTGATGAAGAAATGAGAGCTCATATTGCTCAAGCAACAGAGCCTGTTCATAAAGGCAAGTTTGCAAATAAAATTATTCGTGCGAGGAATGGGGAAGATTTTCCATTAGTTACTCCAGACATGGTTAATTTCAAAGATATTTCTCCTAACCAATTAGTTAGCGCTTCAGCAGCATTGATACCTTTTTTGGAAAATGATGATGCTAATCGTGCATTAATGGGTTCAAATATGATGAGGCAATCGGTTCCTCTTTTAAGGCCCGAACCTCCAATTGTAGCTACAGGTTTAGAAGAGAGGGTTGCTAAAGATTCACGGTCTGCTGTTACATCTCCTTGTGATGGTGTTGTTGAGCACGTTGATGCAAATGAAATTATTATTCGTTCAGAAAGTCAGCCGTTGGAGCTTGAGCTTGTTGCGGATGAGACCAGGAAAATTGTAAAATTAAAAAAACTTCTCAGGACTAATCAAAATACATCTATTAATCAACGACCCATTGTATCAATAGGCCAAAAGCTTAAAAAAGGGCAAATAATCGCTGATGGTCATTCAACTCAAGGTGGGGAATTGTCGTTAGGTCGTAATTTGCGAGTAGCTTTTATGCCTTGGAGGGGTTATAATTTTGAAGATGCAATTATTATAAATGAAAATTTAGTAAAGAAAGATATTATGACTTCAATACATATGAAAGAATTTGAAGTTGAAATTCGTGATACTAAAAGGGGTGAAGAAGAGCTTACTAATGAAATACCTAATGTTAGTGAGGAGGCAACGCGTAATTTAGATGCAAGAGGTATAGTCAGAATAGGTGCTGAAGTGCATCCTGGTGATATTTTGGTAGGCAAGGTGACACCCAAAGGAGAAACTGATCCAACTCCAGAAGAAAAATTATTAAGAGCAATTTTTGGTGAAAAGGCTGGTGATGTAAAAGATGCTTCGCGTAGGTGTGATTCTGGAGTGCATGGTATTGTTGTAGATACGCAGCTTTTTGAAAGAAAAAGCGTTGCAATTAGGCAGGAAGAAAAGCAACAAATAAGAGAGCTTCAAAAAAATGCAAGAAAAGACCGTGTTACTTTGATGGAGAAAAGGGATGAATTATTAAAAAATCAATTGATGGAACAAGTTTCTGGAGGGATAAGAGATACTTCTACAAATAAAACTGTAATTAAAGCAAAAACTTTATTGAATGTCTCTCGAGTTAAGAATCTTGATTTTGATGTACTTTCATTGAAATCTCCTTGGGTAGAAAATCCGATAATATGGCATAAGATTTTAAAGATTTGGCAGAATTATCGTCGAAATCTTCGCCAATTAGAAGAGCGCTTAGAAAAAGAAATTTTTAAGTTGCGTGTTGGAGATGAATTGCAGCAAGGGGTAATGAAGTTAGCCAAAGTATATATTGCTCAAAAACGTAAGATTTCAATTGGCGATAAAGTGTCTGGGCGGCATGGGAATAAGGGTATTGTTTCTATTATTGTTCCTGAAGAAGATATGCCCTTTATGGCTGACGGGACTCCTGTTGATATTGTATTGAATCCATTAGGGGTTCCATCGAGAATGAATTTAGGGCAATTATATGAAACGATGTTGGGCTGGGCGGGTGATGCATTAAATAGAAATTATAAAACTCCTGTTTTTAATGGTGCAAATCACCAAGATGTAATTGATCAACTAGTTGAGGCAAATCTTCCAGAATCGGGAAAAATTGATTTATGGGATGGTCGGACTGGTGATAAAATTCAATCCAAGGTTGCAGTAGGCGTGATTTATATGCTGAAATTATATCATTTGATTGATGATAAAATGCATGCGAGATCAACATGGCCATATTCTTTGATAACGCAGCAGCCGTTGGGTGGTAAAGCTCAATCCGGAGGTCAGCGTTTTGGTGAAATGGAAGTATGGGCATTGGAGGCATATGGTGCAGCTCATACCTTGCAAGAAATATTAACTACCAAGTCTGATGATATTGATGGTAGAACTAAGTTATATAATGCGTTAGTGAGAGGAAAAAATACACCTGAAGCTAGTATTCCTGAATCATTTAATGTTCTTGTTAAGGAATTAGAGGGATTAGGGTTAAACGTAGTACTCAATTAATTAAAGGAGAATTAGATTGTTATTTACTAATAAGTCTGTATCAAAATACTCACAATCTTTTAAAAATATAACAGTAGGTTTATTATCGCCAGAGGAAATACTTGATAGATCTTTTGGTGAGGTATTAAAACCTGAAACAATAAATTATCGCTCTTATAAACCGGAAAAAGATGGTTTATTTTGTGAAAAAATCTTTGGCCCAACAAAGGATTGGGAGTGTCATTGTGGAAAATATAAAAGGATTCGTTATAGAGGAATTGTTTGCGATAGATGCGGTGTTGAAGTGACAAGGAAGTCTGTGCGTAGGGAAAGGATTGGGCATATTACATTAGCAGTCCCTGTGGTTCATATATGGTATTTGCGTTCTATTCCTAGTAAGATAAGTTATTTATTGGGATATACTACTAAGCAGCTTGAACAAATTGTATATTATGAAAAATTTGTTGTTTTAAATCCTGGAAAATCCAATAAAGAATATGGTGATTTGTTAGATGAAGAAGATACAGATCTTCTCAACAAATTTAACAAAGCTATCGATACCGCAAGATCTTTTAGAAGAAGAAGAATATTTGAATTTAGATATTGAGTTTGGTATTGATGGTGTATCTGATGAAGAGAGGGAAAATGATGAATATTTTTCGGCTTCAATGGGTGGTCAAGCCGTCCTGCAATTATTAAAAGAATTAGATGTAATTGCAACCATAAATGAATTACTAGACCTTGTTAAAGGGAAAACTTCAGTTCAAAAGCGAGAAGCTGCTTTAAAACGTCTAAGAATTTTAAAAAAGTTTGATCCCCGCATTGAAAAACAGGTTCATAATAAGCCTGAATGGATGATACTTAGTATTTTGCCTGTAATTCCTCCAGAACTTAGGCCCTTGGTTCCTTTGGATGGTGGAAGATTTGCTACTTCAGATTTAAATGATTTATATAGACGTGTTTTAATTCGCAATAATCGTTTAAAGCAATTGATGGAGATTAAGGCTCCAGATGTTATTTTGCGTAATGAAAAACGTATGTTGCAGGAATCCGTTGATGCTCTTGTGGATAATAGTCGCATTAAATCTGCAGTACGAAGCGGGACGCGTCGTCCATTAAAATCATTAAGCGATTCACTTAAGGGGAAATCAGGGAGATTTCGTCAAAATTTATTAGGAAAAAGAGTAGATTATTCTGGTAGATCGGTAATTGTGGTGGGTCCTGAGTTAAAATTACATGAATGCGGTTTACCTAAAGATATGGCAATGGAATTATTTAAACCGCAAGTCATTAATGAGCTTATTAAATCAGGCTATACTAGGACTCCAAGAAGTGCAAAAATGATGGTAGAACAAAAAGATCCAGAAGTTTATAAGGTTTTAGAGGGGACGGTTAAAGATCATCCTGTTTTATTAAAT
>CAZQYT010000061.1:0-6879 GCA_964597475.1 uncultured bacterium
AACACATGGACCTGAACCATGCGCGTCTACCAATTCCGCCACCCGAGCAAATATGGTTGATATAATGCTAATAAAAATTAACGGTCTTTTCGCCTATGTACAAGAATTTACCATCCTCATTTATATTCAGCTAAAGCAATAAAGTACATTAGATTATCCCAATGGTAGAATTAGAAATAAAAGGTGGCAGTGTCGAACATAAGAATCTTTTAGATGCCAAACATGTATTCTATACTATTGAAACCATTAGGTAAACAGGAAAATTAGTAGAAATATTTTATGTCAATATTCAGCGATGATATATTCACCCCGGACCCTCTAGCAAGTGTAATTGAAGAAAAGACCATTCAGCTGAAAGAAGGTGAGCGCCGAAGGGTATCCATCTTATTTGCTGATCTTAAAGGATTTACTCAGATGTCTGAAAAACTCGATCATGAGTTTGTTCAAATCACAATAGATAAAATAATGCGTGTATTTACCCAGGTTATTAAAAACCATGGGGGCTATGTTGATAAATATTCTGGTGATGAGATC
This sequence comes from uncultured bacterium, assembly GCA_964597475.1. Taxonomy (GTDB): domain Bacteria; phylum Fidelibacterota; class Marinisomatia; order SCGC-AAA003-L08; family D37C17; genus JAYZCM01. Next base: position 535 of record CAZQYT010000061.1, read on the forward strand.
ATGGCTCTTTTTGGTGCGAAAGTAGCCAGTGAAGTAGATACAGAACGTGCCATTCGGGCAGGTCTCCATATGCTTGAAAATCTCAATAAATTTAACCAGTACATGAAATCCCAAAAAGAATATAGAGCAATTGATAAGCCTTTGGCGATTAGAATTGGTATAAATACAGGTCTTGTTACAACGGGTAAAATTGGTGAAGGAAGAGAGGGCGATTTTACCGTATATGGAGATGCGGTAAATCTTGCATCTCGCCTGCAATCTAATGCGCCAGTAAATAGTATTATGGTTCCTGAAAATATTGAGGAGATGCTTAAGGACCAATTTGAATATACAGATATGGGTAGTATTATGGTAAAAGGTAAATCAGAACCTGTCTCCGTTTTTACCATAAATGAAATTAAGCAAACAGCATCTGTTTTTCATGCAAAATATAAAACGGCTTTCATAGGTCGAGATGAAGAGCTCAAATATCTTCTATCAATTTACAAAGATGTAACAAAAAATATAGGTAGCAAAGAATCTTTTTCTACAATGGTTGGTATAAAGGCGGATGCTGGAATTGGGAAAACCAGACTCATACATGAATTTATAAATAATATTCTGCCAAAGGGCATGAACTCGAATTATGTCATTATTGGTAGGGCTACAAATTTGACTAGGCAGCCTTACTTGGTATTTATCTCACTGCTGCGTTCTTATTTTCAATTATCTGAAGTAGAGGACATAAGCATGGTAAAAAAGAGAATAAGAGAAAAATATTTAGAATTGGGCGAATACTTAGACTCTAATGAAAAGAAAGTATTAAATGGAACTAAATCTGTTATTGCATTTTTGCTTGGACTTCCTTCTAAAGATATTCGTCTAAAAACAACTGGGAAAGAACTCCAGACCCATATTCATATAGCCCTATTTCAGCTCTTCAAACTCATGAGTCTTCGCTGTAATCAGTCAAGTATTCCTATGATGTTTGTTTTAGAAGACCTACACTGGATAGATAACCTCTCTTTAGAGACTTTGCATTTTCTGATTCAGGAATTTAATGAACTGGACAGTAATATAGAGTTTGTAAACATATTCTTGTTTGACTACCGGCAAACTTTTGAATTCAAAGAAGAAATGAAATTGAATAAGACCTGCAATGAACTGGAACTTTCTTCCTTGTCAGATGATCATTCCCGTGAAATGATTCTGCAGGCATTTCATTTGGATATTCTTCCGGAAAATGAAATAAAAAATATTTCAAAAATTTCAAGTGGAAATCCATTCTATATTGAAGAGTGGATCGCATACATTAATACACATCAGAAGGCACATGATCTTTCTATTGAGGAAATCGTGAAAAAATACCCTGTTCCAACTTCACTAAATGCACTGATTTTATCCAGAGTTGATCTCCTGGATGAAAACAGTAAAAGAGTATTACAATCTGCAGCAGTAATGGGTATACAGTTTTATGCTTCCATTCTGCAATCACTGCAAGGGAAATTAAAAACAGGAATTAACATTACAGATGCACTTAAAGAATTTATTGATAAAGATTTGATTTATAAAGGCACGGCCGGCCAGTACAGTTTTAAACATATTATATCTCGGGATGTAATCTATGAAGCCATGTTAAATTCCAACAGGAAGATGCTCCATCGGGAAATTGGGTATCTGCTTGAAGATAGTTTTACCAAAAACCAGGATATTTTTTATTATGATCTGGCTGAGCATTTTGATAAAGCAGAGGAATATGAAAAGGCGGTAGTATATCTAGAGAAAGCAGGGAGTAAGGCAAGAGGACTTTTTGATAATAATAATGCGGCAGAATATTTTCAGAAACTTATACATATACTGGAAAATCCAGGGTACGAGGATAATGTACTAGATTTAAAAAAACAGAAATGGAAGGCCCGAAATAAAGAGGAAAAAAATAAACTGACAGCATTTATTTCATTTCAATCTGATTTGGGAGAACTCTATGCTGTAACAGGAAAATGGGATCATGCAGAGAATATATATAAATCTATTTTTCCTGCTGTTAAGGTGGTGAATGATCCGCTTTGTTTGGCTAGATTCAGCAATCAGTATGGACATGTATTCCATTTGAAAGGGGATTTTAACAAGAGTACAGATTGGCTTAATAAGGGTATTAAAATTAATAGGGGGAAGTCTGTGCAGCCAGAATATGAAGATGTTCTTATAGAGGGCTTAAGCCTGCTGGGCAGTTTATATATTGATGAGGGTCATTTGGATAATGCAGAAAATGTTTTTCTAGAGCTTCATAAGTTGATATCAAAAAAGGAAGATCCCATGTCCCTTACGCAGTTAAATGGGCAATTAGGTGTACTGTATTTACGTCATGGATAAATGAGCGAGTCTTATGCTGATTTTGAAAAACAATTTTCAAAATGCCGGAAATATGGCTATAAAAATCAATCCGTTCGCGCTCTTGCTAATATGGGCGTTATTAACAATATTCAGGGAGATTTTAAAGAGGCAATAAAGCTTTTTTCTAAAGTCATACAGATTGCAGAAGAAATGGGTGATAGACGTGTAGCCGGTCAAATGTACGGCAATCTGGGCCTTGCCTATTTTCAGATGCATAATTATGATAAAGCATTAAAATATATGCATACCCTGCTTTCAATAAGCACAAAACTAAATGATAAGAATAGCATGATAAGTGTGAACAATAATATTGGCTATACACATTTTGAACTTGGCAGTTATGAAAAAGCTATTCAGCATTGTCTTGATTCAATTAAGATAAATAAAGATGTAGGCATCCCAGAATCTGAAGCACAGTCTTATGATAATCTTGGTAGGATTTATTTTGATTTGGGTGATTTTAAAAATTCAGAGAAAAATTTTCAAAAATCCCTCAAGGTTTTTAAAAAACTTGGTAATAAACGGGGTATTGCCATGGCTGAGGGTGGGCTAGGAGAGGTGCATTTAGAAAATAATAAGCTTTCTGATGCTAATAAATATTTTACCACGGCACTGAAAGTATTTGAACAAATCAAGGAGCGCCCTGAACTGTTCAGGTTTTATATGAAACGTGCTGTTTGTCTTCAGATGCTCAAGGATTATGCTGTAGCGGATGAGGATCTTATGCAGGCAGAAGAAATAGCCAATAAACTAAATGATAAGTCATTCATATTTGAAGTAAGGCTTTATTCTATTTTAAACGATTATTATAAAGAGAGCAGATCAATTATAGAGACTGAAAAAGAACTAAAAGAAATGGATAATAAAACTCTTAGAAATGCGGATCAGGCATTTCTTTATTATCAGTTATGGCTTTTAAAAGGCAGCAGTAATTATAAAAAGAAATCATGTAAACTGTACGAGAAGTTATTCAAACTCAAGCCATCCTACTTATATAGAAAACATCTAGATTTACTGCAATAAGTAAGGTTTAAGTGCTAGCTTTAATAGCGCTCACCAATAAACCATAATAAAATATGTGATATATATCACAATATATAAAGCCCCAATTCATAACGAGAAATATCCCTTTTATTTGCTATAATTCTCATTGTAAATTTCCTATTATTCCGCGGATTGCGGATACGTCGAATAAAAAGGAGGAGAATGCTTGCCACAAGAGCCAGTTATAGTAGGGTTATTCTTATTGAGAGTAATCTTTCAAAAATTTCTTATAATTATAAGAGAATACATTAGTAAAGCATGAAATTCTATTTTTCATCTCTATATCGTCAAATCCAATATTCCTTTCTAATAGGTTTTATCCTAATTGCATTTGGAAATGCTCAGGAATATTGGGTGCATGACATGGGTGGTTCTTATGCTGATGAAACTACGGATGTTGTTACTGATGCAAATGGCAATTCATATATAATAGGTAATTTCTCTCCATCATATGGTGGTTCGTTTTATTCTATGGATATTGCCGAAACTACTCTAACTAGCAATAATGTTAAGGGAGATTGCTTTTTTGCCAAATATGATGAATCGGGTAACCTTCTTTGGGCTAATTCTATAAACTCTATTAACAATGGAGGTGGAACGAACGAAGAGGGCAGTAGGTGTTTAGGAATTGACATTGATGAATATGATAATCTATATGTGGCTGGGTATTTTGCTGGGATTACAGATTTTGATCCTGGTGAAAATGATACTGAAACAGTATGTTTAAATTCTCAGGATTTGTTTTTTGCAAAATATGATAATAGCGGAAATTTCATTTGGGTAAAAACATTAGAAAATAATAATGAAATAGATAATTATTCATTTACATCTCCAACCTCTGCTGCAAATGATATAGAGATAAGTAATAATGGATACATTTTTATTTCAGGGTGGTTTTATGATGCTACAGATTTTGATCCAGACCCTGATTCTAATTACTATAAAACAAGAGTATTTGATTTTCCTAATCGTTTTGTAGCTAAATATACTTTAGATGGTGAATTTGAATGGGTTAGAACACTTAATGTTAATAACGATCAGTATAATGGCAACTATCTAACTATTAATAACATTACTGTTGATGAAAATGATAATGTTTATGGAGTAGGGGGCTTCAAAGATGATATAGTACTAGAAGGTGATTCTAGTAATGATATGGTACTTTCTTCTAATGCATATATAGATGGTTTTTTCTTTAAGTATGATTATAATGGAAATTTACAATGGGCATATAACATAGGTAGTAGCTGTGAATATTCTGCAGGTAATTGTAACGGAGATGGAATCAGTGATATAAAAATTAATGGTGAAGATTTATATATTACAGGACATATTGATACAAGAGATGAAGATGATACCAATGTAGATTTTGATGTAGGAAATGGCGAGTACATAATAAATACACAATTCCATAAATCGGATGTTTTTTTGGCCAAATATACTTTAGATGCTGAAATTTTATGGGCAACTACTACAAATGCTGGAAGCGGTAGATTTGACTATAGCAATAGTTTGGTTATAGATTCTAATGAAAATATATTTGTTGGTGGGACAACATATTATAGTTGGAACCAAAGTGGGTATAATCTTTATCTTATTAAATTTAATCAAAATGGAGAAGTAGAATGGTATTATGATTGGGGAGGGAGCTATACTCAAGGTTATGGAAGTGATGATATTATAAATAATATTGCTGTTAATAATGATGACGATATATTTATAGTGGGTGAGTTTGTTCAAACAGTAGATTTTGATCTTGGTCCTGGTATATATGATTTATATGGTGGTGGTACACCAAGTGGATCGCATGATGGATTTATAGCAAAATATGAAAACAGTGGATGCTTTGGTGATGGAGATGAATGTGATGTGTGTGGAGGATTTGGAATGGAAGGTGGTGCATGTGACTGTGATGGCAATGGCATAGCAGATGGATTTTGTGATTGCGATAATAATATTGATGATTGCTCTGGCATATGTAATGGGGATGACTACAGTTGTCTAATTACAGATATAGATAATAATTATTATCGTACTGAAGAAATTGGTGATCAGGTATGGATGGTGGAAAATCTTAGGGTAACACGATATAATGATGGAACTGATATACCTGATTATACCGATAATAATTCATGGGGGAGTCTTCAATCAGCTGCTTTTGTTAACAATCAATCAGATATAGATGAATTTGGAAAATATTATAACTGGTTTGTTGTAGAAAATAGTGCAGGAGTATGTCCCGAAAATTGGCATGTTCCTAATCAAGATGAATGGACAGCATTAACAAGTTTTCTTTCTGCAGAAGGTGAAGGAGCCGGAAATGGTGATGATAATAGTTTAGCTGGTGGAATGATGAAAGCAGAAGGAATAGAATATTGGTGTGGAATTTATTATCCAAATGATTGCGAAAATGTTGGAGCAACCAATGAAAGTGGATTTACTGCTTTACCTGCAGGAAGTATATCTGGCTCAAGTTTAAATTTGGATGGGGAATATTCACAAGCCAGATTTTGGAATTCAACTGAATTTGGTCAATATTCTGCAGGAAGTTATGTGTTAGAAAGCGCTTCTACTTTTGTACATACTTATACCGCTACTGATAAGGGTACGGGAAGTAGTATTCGTTGTGTGCAAGATGAATTGGTTAATGGTTGCACTGATCCTGAAGCTTGTAATTATGATCCTGAAGCTAATGTTGAGGATGGTAGTTGTTCACATATACAGTCTGATGAATGTGACTGTGATGGAAATATAGAAGATTGTGCTGGTGAGTGTGGTGGATCTGCTGATGTTGATGCCTGTGGTGAATGTAATGGAAATAATGTAGAATGTTTATCTGATGGCAATTCTTGTACTGATGCAAATTATTGTTTATCAGATTATTGTAATGAGTGTTTTGTATGTGGCTATGAACAATTATGTGTTCAA
>CAZQYT010000062.1:0-6801 GCA_964597475.1 uncultured bacterium
TGTTTGAGCTTCAGCTCCTACTAATAATATATTTTTAAACATACCTGTTTTTATATATTGCTCTGCAATTGATAAACCATAAATAAATCCAGAACATTGTACACGTATATCTAATGCCCCAATTTCATCAAATCCCATCTTCTCTTGCAATAAACAACCAGACCCAGGAATGTAATAATCTGGAGTACTTGTTGCAAAAATAATAAAATCAATATCTCTAACAAGTAAACTAGCTGAATCAAGTGCTTGTTTTACCGCAGATATGGCCAAATCAGAAGGGCCAACTCCTTTATCCACAAATCGCCGTTGCTGAATCCCAGTTCTTTCACGTATCCATTCATCACTTGTATCCATATACTTTGACAAGTCATCATTAGTTACAATCCTTGGGGGGACATAAAATCCAGTTCCTGATATATATGCATTAAACATTTTGACCACTTAATTTAATGTCTTTTAATTCTAATTGTATTGATTTTTTCCCATTCCATTCATTTTCATTAATTATATAAGCAATGTCAATTGAAGTATTTTGAATCAACTTTTCATAATACTCTGCCATATTAAAACCTATTGATTCAAATGGGGTTTTATCCTGTTTGACAAATAATTTCAATGTGTTTTGATCTCTACCTAAAAGCTTAGGTATTCCATCAACATGAAGATTTCTTGAAATAAAAATTGGACGTGAATTCCCAGGGCCATAAGGTTCTAATGCATTGAGAAATTTTATCATTCTATGATTTACATCTTCTAATTTCAATTCCATATCAAAATGAATAATTGGAATGAGTTTATCTGATGAAATATTATTATTCGCATAATTTACCATTTTGTCTTTAAACTTTAAAAAATTATTATTTTTAATTGATAAGCCAGCCGCCATGGGATGACCTCCATGGCCAACTAATAAATCTTTGCATTCATTTAAGGCTTCAACAATATCAAAACCAGGAATACTTCTACAAGAACCCTTGCCACCTTTATCTTTCATTGAAATTATGATTGTTGGACGCGAGTATATCTCTTTAATTCTAGATGCAACTATTCCAATTACTCCTTCTTGCCAATTTTTTCTTTGAAGTATTATTATTCTTTCATCCTTTAAATTACATTCATTTTCAACCATTCTTACTGCTTCTTGAATTATTTGAATGGTAATTTCTTTTCTCTTATTATTTACTTTTTCTAATTCATTGGCTATTTCCATCGCAAATACTGAATTTTTTGTTGTCAATAGTTTAACGGCTCTAGATGCATCTCCTAATCTACCTGCAGCATTTATTTTTGGCGCAACCCAAAAAACCAAACGTCCAACAGTTATTTGTTTATTAATTAAATCTCCCACTCTTCGCAAAGCCAAAATCCCAGCATTAGTCCCTTCTTCTATTTTTTTAATTCCCTTTTGCACAATAATTCTATTTTCATCAATAATTGGTACTAAATCTGCTGCAATACCCAAAGTAACAATGTCAGAATGAATCCATACTTTATCAACATTAATTTTTGCTTTTTCACATATAGCCAATGCTAATTTAAAAACAACTCCGGCCCCACAAAGTCCTTTAAAAGGATAATGACAATCCTTTCTGTGGGGATTAATAATTGCATATGCGTCAGGTAATTTTTCACTTGGCTTATGATGATCTGTTATTATGACATCTAATTGTTTTTCTTTTGCATATGAAATTTCTTCAAAATCTACTATTCCACAATCACATGTAATTAAAATATTTGCTCCAATATTAATGGCATAATCAATACCTTTTTTAGATACTCCATAACCTTCATTTTCTCTGCTAGGTATATAATAATGAATATCTACATCTAATGAACGAAAAAATAACGTTAAAAATGCTGCAGATGATGTTCCATCTACATCATAATCTCCAAAAACCAAAATTGTTTCTTTATTATTTATTGAAAAAATTAATCTATCAACTGACTTTTGCATATCTTGCATTAAAAATGGGTCATGAAGACACGATGTATCTGGGGAAAAAAAATTTCTTGAATATTCTCTTGATTCAATGCCTTTTAAACTCATTACTTGAGCAATTGTTTTGGGTAGATCAAATTCGTCTGCAATATTTATAACAGATTGTTCATCTACTTTTTTTGATTTCCATATAGGTTCCATCATAAGAAATTTGAGGTTGGGTCATAAGCCGAATTCTGTAAATTTCAAAAAGAAATTAATGGCCATTCATCTGGACGCTGCTTCACAACAACGTTCTTGCGATCTACCCATCCATATTGTGCGGACTACACTAGACTACTTGATCTTGCTCCAGGTGGGGTTTGCCTAGCTATTTATGTTTCCATAAATACTGGTGGTCTCTTACACCACCTTTTCACCATTACTTTATAAAAATAAAGCTGTTTACTTTCTGTTGCACTTTCCGTCATCTAAAAATAGAGCCCTCCTATTAAGAGGCACCTCGTCCTATGGAGTTCGGACTTTCCTCCCCTGAATATAAAAAACAGAGGCGACCATTTCACCAACCTCAATTATTTATTCTTCTGCACCATCCCAAAATAACAAAATACTACAATTTGGACACTTCATTATGTTAATATTCTTTTTTATTTCAATAATAGTTTGTGGCGGTAATTGACTATAGCATCCCCCACAAGCTTTACCAATAATACTCTCCATTCCAGTACCATCACGATTTTCTCTAATTTTCTCATAATCATTAAGTTTAATAGGCTCAATACTTGAAAATAAAACTGATCTATTTTTTTCTAATTCTGCTTTTTCATTTTTTGTTTCAGACATTGCAGACTTCAACTCAACTTTATTTGAAGATAACAATTCATAAGTGGTTTCAATCTTACCAGAATTAAGCTTCATTAATTCTTCTAATTTTTCCTTTTCATCAACAATATTAATAAGTTGCTCTTCAAATTCTGAAATATTTGCTTTCATATGATCAATTTCATTATTTAATGAATCATATTCTTTATTGGATTTAACTAAATAAAGTTGATCTTTATGTTTTGTCATTTTTGAATTTAAATCTTCAATTTCTCTCTCCAAATGTCTAGCTTCTTTATCAATTCCATCAACACGTTGTTTTTTTTCTTTATTATCATTTTCTAAAATTGCAAGTTCTTCTTCTTGGGATTCAACAGTTGAAGGTAAATCACCCATAAGCTCTCTTATTTCTAAAAGACGATGATCGATTTCTTGAAGTTTAATTAACTGCTCTAAAGTTTGATTCATGTTTTCCCTTTAATATGAAAATCTATACTAAACTAAGATTAAATTTAACTTGAATCTAATGCGAATAACAAGAGAGCTATATTTTTCAATAATTATGCAATTTATTAAAATTCCTGTAAATTTATCATAATATTTTAAAGGTACATATGCTATTAACATTACAAAATGAATTGATAGAGGCAATGAAAAATAAAGATAAGCCTACTATCATAGGCCTCAGAAACATTATTGGCAAAATTAAAGCAAAAAAAATTGATAAAGGTGAAGATTTGACCAATGAAGAATGTTTACAAGTATTAAATTCAGCAGCCAAACAATTGAAAGAATCAATTTTACAATATGAAGAAGGTGGACGAAATGATTTGGCTAATATTGAAAAATTTGAACTGTCCATAATAAAGAGATTTTTACCTGAACAATTATCAGAAGAAAAAATTAGATTGATTGTTAAAAAAAATATACAAGAAATCAATGCAAAATCGATGCAAGATATGGGGCGTATAATGGGTATGGTAATGAAAGAAGTCATTGGATCTGCTGATGGAAATATTGTAAAAAAAATTGTTCAACAAGAGCTTAATTAATGTTAATTACCCCACCAGACATCGCAATATCAATAATATTATTCTTTTTTGCATTTAATGGCTTTAGGCATGGATTCATTGAAGAAATAGGTAAAATAATTAGCCTTATTAGTGGATTTGTATGCGCTTCCAAGTTTCACCATCTTCTTATGCCTTATATGGTTAATTATATAGAAACAGAAACTTTACAAGTTACATTAGCATACTTAATAATATTCATAATTACCATTATATTCATTAGTATAATAATTAAAATTCTTCAAAAATTTATTGAACTAGTTTTTTTAGGTTGGCTAAATCGTCTTTTAGGACTTTTACTAGGTTTACTTAAAGGCTTTTTAATAATCAGCTTATTTATTTTTATTTTACAGGCCATACCTTTCAAACTAAACAAGGATGAAACAATTCGTCAAAAGTTTGAAAAAGAATCCATAATGTACCAAATTTGTAATCAAGTTAAAGAACTCATTATTCTTACAATTCCAATGAATAACCAATTAAAAATAATTGAAGAAGAAATGAAAAAAATTTCTAATACAAATTAAAAATAATTATTTAAAATAAAAAATTTAAATATAAAAATTTATTTCTTTAATTAATTTATAAAGAATTTAACATTTCTTTTATGATTAATAAAAAATTGTTTTTAGATTCCTTTGTAACTTGTAATATCTCTTTATGAGTTAATGGCTTTTTTAATAAACCAGCACCATAATTAGTTAAACAAGAAAGTCCCATTATATTCATACCTAATTTATCTGCCTTCATTAATTCAGGAACTGTTGACATCCCAACTGCACTAATGTTATTTAAAATTAAATCTTTAATTTCTGCATGAGTTTCATAAGACGGACCTAATGTCCATGCATAATTTCCTATATTTATATTTATTCCTTTTTCTTCTAATTTATTAATTATTTTTCCATAAATTTCCAAATTAGCAAATGATTTTATCTTTAATGATTCAGAATTATTTCTAAATGTATAATCTAAATATCCTTTTATTAACATAAATTCACCTATGTCCCATTTTAAATTCAAACAACCTGCTGCATTTGTAATGATTAAATTATTACATCCTAATGTATGAATTGTTGATACCGTGCTAGTAACTTCTTCCAAAGAAAATCCTTCATAATAATGAAATCTACCATTTGCTATCATTATTGGTTTGTGATTAATGTATCCAAAAACCCATTCACCAGAATGACCTTTTGTAGATGTTTGCGGAAAATCAGGTAAAGAAGAATATGAAATCACTTTTTTTTCTTTTATGATTGAAGTAAATGCTCCCAAACCTGAACCCAATATGATTCCAACAATAGGAGTTTCAGGAATAATTGTAGATATTTTTTCTTTTATTGATTTATAATTCATGATTTTTGAGTTGCTAATTGACCACAACCCGCAGCAATGTCTTGTCCTTTGCTCCATCTAATTAAAATTCTATATTTATCTCTATTATCATATAATATTTTAGTAAAAGCTTCTATTTTTTCTACTTCAGTACGTTGAAATTCACTACCCGTTTCATTATATGGAATAACATTTAATTTACAAGGAATACCCTTTAATAAATTAGATAAGGAATAAGCATCATCCATAGAATCATTAATTCCTTTTAATAAAACATATTCAAACATAACTTGACGATTTTTTAATTTAGAATATTGTTTTCCTGCATTAATCAATTCTTCAATAGACCATTTTTTATTTATTGGCATGATTTTATTTCTAATTAAATCAGTTGATGCATTTAATGAAATTGCTAATTTATACTTATTTTTTTCTTTTATGAATTTTTTTATCTGCGGCAACATCCCTGCAGTAGAAATTGTAATCCTTGAAGTGGACAAATTGCAACCAAATGGTGAATGAAAAATATCACAAGCATTAATTACATTGTCATAATTATGAAATGGCTCTCCCATACCCATAAATACAACATTTGTAATAGGCTTTGATATGAACTCTTTAATGAATAATAATTGATCTACTATTTCCCCAGTACTTAAATTTCTATTTAAGCCCATTTTGCCTGTTTCACAAAAACTACAGTCTAATGCACATCCAATTTGAGAGGAAATACAAATAGTATGTCTATTCTCATCAATCATGGAAACAGATTCAATAAAATGATCATCTTCCGTTCTAAATAAAAATTTTACTGATTGATCCAAATTAGATGTTAATGATTTTTCTATAGATAATGTTCTAATAATGCAATTTGACATTAAATAGCTACGAAAAGTCTTACTAATATTTGTCATCTTCTCAAATGACATAGCTCCTTGTCTATACATCCACTCAAATAATTGCTTACCACGAAAATTGGATTCTCCTAATTCTTCACACCAAGCAATTAATTCCACCTCAGTCATTCCTTTAATACATTTTTTATTCAAAACTAATATTACCCATTATAACTTAGAGTTTAAATTTACCAATATTAATATGCTACCATCATTAATTTTGATATAAAATAAACATAAAATTATTTTCAAGAGGTATAAATGAATAACATAGAATTAGTTGAAAAATTACATTTAGATAAAGAAAAACTTTTTGAAGAAATTTCAAAAATAATCATAGGACAAAAAGATGTATTAGAACATCTTTTTATTGCCTTGCTATGTCAAGGCCATGTTTTGCTTGAAGGGGTCCCTGGATTAGCAAAAACATTATTAATCAACACCCTTTCTGATGCAATGGATCTGAAATTTAATAGAATACAATTTACTCCTGACCTAATGCCATCAGATATAACTGGAACAGAGATCATTGAAAATGAAACTGGAAAAAGAAATTTTAAATTTTTTAAAGGCCCAATCTTTTCAAACATAGTTTTAGCAGACGAAATAAATAGAACTCCTCCTAAAACACAAGCTGCTTTATTAGAAGCAATGCAAGAACATAAGGTGACAGCTGGCGGGAAAAGTCATCTTTTAGAAAAACCTTTTTTTGTTTTAGCAACTCAAAATCCCATTG
>CAZQYT010000063.1:0-4920 GCA_964597475.1 uncultured bacterium
ATTAAATACGGATTGTCCTGATAGATTTGAAAGACTTAATAATATGATTAGTAATTTATAAGGCATAGTTTATTTGCAATCTATAATCTACTTCTTCATTGGAGATTTGTGGATTTTTTGTCCAATTTCCATAAAGTGTTTGGCCCTCAACAATTCTGGTGGATATTGCATCCTTTGTACGGCTTATTTTAAACATCACACGAAATAATGAAGATAGTTTCATATCAGTAGAGGCCCATGTATGAATGGCACCATTTTCAGAGTTAAAAACTCTAAAATCAGTATCCTCAAAGTACCATAAAAAACCATGAATATATAAAACACCACTTTTAATTGAAAAATTATTATCAAAATTATGTGAAATATTGAAACCAATGGTTTTATCTGGCGATCCAATGTTTCCTACCATCATTTCACCGCCTAAAGGATTGTCAGTTAACCTAGGTCTTGGTGAAAATGTAGTATGACCATTAGAATAGAGTATTTCAAATTGGTTATATTTAGACATTCTAAGCCTTGCTTGAATGCGTGTTTCTCTTGAATAAAATGGACTTGGATTTTGAATGTTAAAATGTCCTCTCGCCTGCCATTTTTGTCTAATTTTTATTCTAAAATTAAATGCTGGTCTCCAGTCCAAAGAAGCTACGGTACGATAATATTTTGCATTATCTGCCTTACGATTCCATGTATCCCAATTTAATGTTGTTACCATTGAACGATGAAATTGATACCTTGAAGAAATAAATACACCTTCCTCAGATTGTGGTTGAGGATTACCTGAATATAAAAAACTAAAAATCGGGTCTTCTAACCAATATACATCTTCAAGTATGCTAGTTTTAAAACGCTGATAGTTAGAGAATGATCGTTGATATGGATTGTCATAATGAAGATCATAATTTCTATATAATACTAGTAAATTCAAGTTGTCAAATTGTGCATATGTACTTAAAACAAATGCAGAAGGGCTTCGTCCAAAAAGAAATAATTTTTGATCTTTTAGCATTTCTCCATATTCACCTTGAATGGAAATATTATTTATAACGGTTGAAAAATTAAATCCTCTAGCTCTAAAAAATGATTGTGCTTCATTCCATAATTCAGATTTAGCTATTGAAGCATCCATGGCTGCAACTTCAGAGTCAGCTGAATTTGTAATGTAATTTAGGTAATATGCATCACCTGAATAATCATCGTAGTCATCACCAAGACAATTGTCATCATCATCTCCACAAATATGTAATTCTGGTTCAAGGTCATCATCCCCTCCTGTTATGGTATTTATGATTTGTGGAATATGGGGTCTATCATAAAGACTTTCAAAAAAAGTGAATCCAATATTTGTTCCAATCATTGGAGAAAATCTAATGTTAGTTCCCCATGTCATTTCATTTAAGGAATTAACTAATGGGTGTGTAATTTCGCCTGTTTCCCCAAGAGGTAACCTGGGTTGCATTACAATAAGAGATGTAAAACTTCCATCTCCATTTATGATAGCATCCCTTGGATGGCGTGATGTGAATAATGTAGCTCTTATATTTTCATAAGATGCTTGCATGGCAATTCCATATAAAACATACTGTGAGGATCGAGTTAAATCACCATGTATGCCTTCTGCTCTTTTTGAAAAACCAAATCCTGTTCTCCTAGGACTAAAGTTGTCACTAGATTCAAAAAGTACGCCTTGACCAAAAGATGCTGTATAGTTACCTAAAATAATTCGATTAATGGTTAATTTGTTGAATAATTTCAAGTTATCAGTTTGCACGAATTTTTTAAAAGTAAAAATACTATCTGGTTGTCCCATTTGTTTATGATATGTTAGGCCAATTTTTAAATTATTTTCGTAAGTAATGGAAAATTTATATAATTCTTCAGGATTAGAGGTTATGGGCATAGAACGTATAAGTGTATTAAATCGGAAATGAATGTTTTTTTTATCATTATTAATATTTTCAAAACGAACAAAGTCAATTAAATTTTTATATCCCCAATAACTAATTCCTGGTGAATTTTTTAATTCAAAATTACCATTTATATAACCGCGTTTTTTTTGTTTTAAGACAGCAGTTACATCAATGGGACTTAAGTTTGGTAAAAGCATCAAATCATCATATGTCATGTCATTTATGTTTTGAGGCTCATAAAATCTATCTAACCAAGTTTCTGATAGGCCTTCTGAATTTCCTTCATTACTTATCCATCTACCTAATTTATATGATGCTTTTTGCATGTCTTTTTCAAAAGTTGATTTTTGATTAACTTCAATTGTTATATATGATCTTATTGAATGTATGTCCTCAATGCTAATATTTGGAATTGTTAATAATTCATAAATATCATGTATAGTGCCTACACGTTGTCTATATTCAATTATTTCATTAAGTTGCTCTATGGATAGATTTAGAGCGTGCATTTTATTAAGATCATCATTATTTAAATTGATTTTTTGTGTAAAACCAATGCTTGCCATGATGATTATGATAAAATGATTTCTCATGGGAATAATATTAAATTAAATTGTTGAGTTAATGGTAATACCGGGTGTGTGATAATGGCATAGCTAATCTCATGTCCAATTGCAGTCATGGTCATTCCTAGGCCTAAACGATTGGGATTTGCTTGAATTCCAGTATAGATTTCAATGAAATGGTTTAAATTATAGCTCAATGAGCCTTTTATTTGCAATTCTTCATTTCCAATTAATTTTTCAGATACTAATGAAGTAGATAATTCAGGTAAGGGCATATAGGTTATCCCTAAGTTGATTCTTTGAGTTAAATCTTGTTTTGTAGATCCCGTTCCAATTGAACTAGATAAAAAGTTTTTTATAAAAGCTCCAAAACGGAATTTTGATCGAAGAGAAGCTAATAAACCAACATCAATTGAAAAAGTATTTAAATTTTCGATATTGATGCCATTAGTTCCATCACCATTTGAACCTGCAGATTTTCCTAAATTCCATTGAATTGAGTTTAGCGTATAACCAAAAGAGAGGTTGGAATTTTTATCTTGTTGTAATATTATTCCCTGAGCAATAGATAGTGTGTTTTCTTCTGATAAAGAATTTTCCCCAACTTCTGTTTTTAGTTGACTTAATCCGATGCCTATTTTCCCTAGAACCGGTAAGGCTATATAGCCATTAAGTTGTTGATATGGTAACCATTTAAAGCCATATAGCATTGAATTCCCAATTGAAAAGTTGAAATCTTTTATTTCTACTATAGCTGCAGGATTATGAAAGATACTCCAGCTATCTCCTTTTTCAGATACAACGGCGCCAACCATTCCTGTTGGCTTTGCACTTACATAAGGATAATCACTGATTGATTGAGAAAAAAATATGTTTAGAGAAATAATAAAGAAGAGATTTTTTTTCATTAGTTTTTTACGCCTACTACTATTGGAGCACTATCCGTGTAAGTTTTCCCTGTTAATGGATTCATTGCTTCAATATACATAATATATGTGCCTGGCGATACAATTTGTCCTAATTGATCTTTTCCATTCCAAGAAGAATGATATTCATCTCTCATTATTGTTGCGGCTTCTTCATAATATTCATCTAATAATGAAGTAATAAATTTACCAGAAATATCAAATATTCTGATAATGACTCGTGATTTGCTTGGGAATGAAAATGAATAATCTAGCCTTTCATCTAAAGTTGGAATTATTACAAAAGGTGCAGGTGTGATTTTTACAGAATTATTAGACAACTGTGAAATATTATTTATTGAAACATTAATTCCATTAATTGCAGTCATATTTGTAATGCTTCCAATTAAATTGTCATTGGATGGTTCATTAGTATTTTCTGATTTTTCTAATATGTTGAAATCTAAAATCAAACTGCCACTTTTGATTGAAATTATTTTTATCCTACTACTACTAATATTTAATTGAGTGGCAAAATCATTAATGATTAGATTTTTCAAATCATCATTGAAATTATCAAAATCGTAATCAAAACTTATGGATGCCATAAGTCCTTCATATTTATTTCCAGTTGTGTTTATTGTATCTAAAATGGTGATGAAATTTTCACATAAAATGGAGAGTTGCTTTTTATTTTTGTATTCACCTACATTTCCTGTTGCTGATATATAATATTGACCATATGGAGGATCAAGCAGGTATGAATATGGAGAATTTGTTATGTCATAAATATCTGGCCAGATGGATAATTCAATTCTATATCCTTGTTCATTTTCAAGTGTTAGTGAGTGAGGACCATCATATTTAGTGATGTCAAAATAATCAACTAATAAGCCTTTACATGTAATGATTTTATTATTATGATTACCTTGATATACAGAAGATATGGATTCAATGGTAGGTTGAAATTCGTGATTTTCATTTATGATTTGAATTGATGAGCCATTAATTTGAATTTCTCCTTCATATCTATCAACCATTCCTGTGACTTTTAATTCATGAGTGTAAAATGGACATTTTGTAATCAATTCTTGGTGAAAACTTGTCCATCCGTCATCCCAAATGGCTATTTCTAAACTAGATTTATTTATGTCTTCTGAAATTTTGATTATGTGAGGGCCTTCATGCTCTATCAAATTTATATAATCAGTTATGATTCCTGAGAATGTAATAATTATGCCATCATGATTTCCTTGCAATATTGAAGAAATTGACACTTCATTAGATTGAAATTCATAATTTTCATTTATGACTTTAATTGATGTAGGTTCAATTTGCAATTCTCCATCCCATTCAGCAACCATGCCTATAATTTTTAATTGATGAGTATAAAATGGATATTTTTCTATTAATTCTTGATATTCATTGCTCCAATTATTGTCCCAAATTTTTATTTCTAATGTAAGTCCGCTCAAATTTTCAGAAACTTTGATTATGTGAGGGCCTCCATGCTCTACTAAATTTATATAATCAGTTATTATT
>CAZQYT010000063.1:4960-6556 GCA_964597475.1 uncultured bacterium
CGCTGTAATAACTTCATCTCCTATGATAGGATTACTTATGATTTCCTGGATTGTTGTAAAATAACAACTGCCATCATTTATAATGGCAGTTGGGTCATAATTGATTGCACTAACAGTCATGCATCCTAAATCAAATAACTCTATTATTTCCCAAGAATTTCTAAAATTTTCACTTGTTTCATCATGTCCAGTTATTCCATTTCCACCTGTATAAGTTTCTTCCATTTCTTCTACGTTAATGCGTGAATATGCATAATATTCTTCTGCTTCTTGATTGAAATGAAGTTGATTTTCTATGGAAGTATCATTGTTATAATTTGAAATACCACTTTTATCTAATCCTTTTTGATTAACATTTAAAGTAGACCAAGAAAAATAATCGACATCTTGAATTATGTCTGACATACCATCCCAATGAAACAAAATAACCATTTCTGATGTTTTATGGATTTTACCATTTGAGAAGCCTATTTGACCAGATAAGCTATTCTCATTGCTTCCAAATAGTGTTAAATCTGGTATAAAATCGTTACCATAAAAATCTTGATAATTTTCATTGAGTGCAATTATTAATGTTTCTCCAGGCTCAATGTTCATATTTGGGAATCGAGCTGTATATCCACTTGCCGCATGAGAGTTAAATGTGTTTTCTGTGATCAAGTAATATTCATTGTTATCACATATGTAATAATTTTGAAGATTAATTATTTGATTTGTAGGGTTATGAATGGAAATAGATTCAGCATTGTCAGGTTGCGTAACTATCTGAGTAAGCAATAAATGATCTACATCGCTTGCAAAAATCATTGTATTTAATATAAGTATTATTATCTTCATTTATTATTTATATGAAAATTTTTAATTGTCAGAATTTGAATTTAAATGATTTTGTTTAGTTAATTATTAGATTTTTTATAATTAATTAATAACATGATCCGTTAATTAAATCATTAATGACATTTGGGTCTGCCAAAGTTGAGGTGTCCCCTAAATTTTTTAAATCATTTTCTGCAATTTTTCTAAGTATTCTTCTCATTATTTTTCCTGATCTTGTTTTTGGTAGAGCTGGAGTGAATTGAATTTTATCTGGCTTGGCATGAGGCCCAATTATTGTCTTCACTTTTTCATTTATTCCTATTATGATATCTTCATTTTCTTTTACGTCTGCCATTAATGTGACAAAAGCATGGATCCCTTGACCTTTTATTTCATGGTTGAATCCTACAATTGCGGCTTCAGCAACCTTTTCATGTGTTCCGATTGCACCTTCAATTTCGGCAGTCCCCAATCTATGTCCAGATACGTTTAATACATCATCTACTCTTCCAGTAATCCAATAATAACCATCTTTATCTCGCTTAACTCCATCACCTGTAAAGTAATATCCTTTAAATTTAGAAAAGTATGTTTCATAAAAACGATCATGATCTCCGTATATGGTTCGCATTTGTCCAGGCCAAGAGTTTTGGATGGCCAATAATCCTTCTGCAGGGTTTCCTGTTTGTTCATGCCCTTCTTCATTTAAAATTATGGGGTTTATTCCAAAAAAAGGTAAGGTTGCAGAGCCGGGTTTTAATTTTGTTATTGCCGGTAAGG
>CAZQYT010000063.1:6566-6793 GCA_964597475.1 uncultured bacterium
ATTGGGCAGCGATTTTCTCCAACAATTTGATGGTACCAATTCCATTCTGGCTCTTTTATGGGTTCACCTACAGTACCTAGGAGTTTTAATGATGACCTATCCCATTTTGTTACATTATCATTGCCTTCGCGCATTAATGCGCGAAGAGCTGTTGGTGCAGTATAGAAAATATTTACTTTATGTTTTTCAATAATTTGCCAAAATCTCCCATAATCGGGATAATTAGG
>CAZQYT010000064.1:0-3060 GCA_964597475.1 uncultured bacterium
AATGGAGTTAAATCATTCAGAAGCATTAAAAAAATTTTCAGATATGAAAGAAGATTATAAAGTTGAAATTATTTCTGAAATTGATGATAATGATTTGATTTCAGCATATAAACAAAATGATTTTATGGATTTATGTAGAGGTCCTCATGTTCCATCTACAGGAAAAATCAAGTTTTTCAAGTTATTAAATAGTGCTGGAGCATATTGGAGGGGTGATGAAAAAAATAAAATGCTTCAAAGAATTTATGGTACAGCATGGTTTACTAAAGAAAAACTCAATGATTTTTTATTTAGGATTGAAGAAGCAAAAAAAAGAGATCATAGAAAATTAGGAAAAGAATTAGAACTTTTTGCATTTGATGATGAAGTTGGACCGGGCTTGCCATTATGGCTTCCAAATGGTTCTATCATGGTTGAAGAATTAGAGAATTTGGCAAAAGAAGTAGAAGGAAATGCAGGGTATTTGAGAGTTAGAACTCCACATTTGACAAAAGGTTCATTGTATGAAAAATCAGGTCATTTAGAACATTATGAAGAAAGTATGTACCCTGCAATGGATGTAGATGGGATGCCTTACTATGTTAAACCGATGAATTGTCCACATCATCATAAGATTTTTGCTGCATCCCCAAAAAGTTATAGAGATATGCCTGTTAGACTTGCAGAATATGGTACTTGTTATAGATATGAGAAATCTGGTCAATTATTTGGTTTAATGCGTGTACGATCCATGCAAATGAATGATGCTCACATATACTGTACGGAAGCTCAATTTAAAGAAGAGTTTTTAAATGTCTGTAAAATGTATCTTCATTATTTTGAGATTTTTGGGATTGAGAAATATCAGATGCGTTTAAGTTTACATGATCCTGATAAATTAGGTGGAAAATATGTAGATGAACCAGAATTATGGTTAAAAACTGAAAAGTTAGTTAGAGAATCGTTGGAAGAGGGTGAATTTAATTTCATTGAGATTCCAGGTGAAGCAGCATTTTATGGACCTAAGATTGATGTTCAAGTATGGAGCGCAATAGGAAGAGAGTTTACTTTGGCTACAAATCAAGTTGATTTTGCCATACCAAAAAGATTCAATCTTTTTTATGTAGATGAAAATAATGATGAAATAACTCCTCTTTGTATACATAGAGCTCCATTATCTACACATGAACGATTTATTGGCTTTTTGATAGAACATTTTGCAGGCGATTTTCCTCTATGGCTTGCACCTAAACAGGTAGTAATTTTACCAATATCTGAAAAGTACGTAAATTATGCATTGGATTTGAAAAATGATTTTCATGCACAAGGAATAAGAGTATTTTTAGATGATAGAAATGAAAAGGTTGGTGCAAAAATAAGAGATGCAGAACTTAAAAAAATCCCCATAATGTTGATTGTTGGTGAAGATGAGGAGAAAAATGGCACCATATCAGTTCGACGTAGACATAAAGGTGATTTAGGAAAAAAGACTGTCGATGCTTTATTAGATGGGCTAGTAGAAGAAATAAAAAATAGAAGGAGGACTTAATATAGCTAAGGATAATTCAGAACCGAGAATAAATGAAGGTATATTTGCTTCTCGAGTTCGATTAATTGATGAAAATGGTAGTCAAGCAGGTATAACATCTGTTGAAGCCGCTTTGGAAAGAGCTGAGAGAGTTGGTTTGGATTTAGTTGAAATTTCTGATAAATCAGATCCGCCTGTATGTAAAATTCTGGATTATGGCAAGTTTCGTTATGAGCTTCAAAAACAGAAAAAAATGATAAAGAAAAATCAACATGTAATTCAAGTGAAAGAAATTAGAGTTCGCCCTAATACTGATGATCATGATTTATTGACTAAAATGAATAAAGCTCAAAAATTTTTATTATCTGGCGCTAAATTAAAAGTTACTGTTATGTTTAGGGGTAGGGAAATGTCACGAAAAGAAGCAGGTAAAGAGTTGTTAGATCGTGTCATAAATATTTTAGAAGATGTAGCAATAGTAGATAAAGACGCAAGTTTAGAAGGTAGGCGTATGTCAATAATACTGAGCCCAAGATAAAAAGGAGAAGAAGAATGCCGAAAATGAAAACAAAAAAAAGCGCTGCAAAGCGATTTAAAAAGACTGGCTCGGGCAAAATAATGTATAACAAGTCAGGTAATAGACACCTGTCTACGAGAAAAAGTTCGAAACGGAAACGGCGTCTCCGTAAGGACACTTGTTTGAGTAAGGCGATGACAAGTAGAACAAAAAAAATGATTCCATAAAAAGGAGAGGATCATGCCCAGAGCAAATAGTACGGTGCCACGACATCGTAGGCATAGAAAGATAGTAAAACAAGCCAAAGGATATTATGGTACTAGAAAATCAAATATTAAGACGGCAAAAGATGCTGTTCAAAAAGCATGGCAATATGCTTACAGAGATCGTCGTGTAAATAAACGGAATTTCCGTAGACTATGGATTGTAAGAATAAATGCAGCAGTTAGACAACATGGGATGTCATACTCGCAATTTATTTGTGCAATGAAAGAGAATAACATTGGATTGAATCGTAAAACTCTTGCACATATGGCAGTTCATGATCCTGAAGGATTTTCTGAAGTTGTAAAGTCAGTAAAGTAATCAGTGTCAATAGTTGATGAGATACAAAAAATCAGATTAGAATTTAAATCTGATTTAAAATCCTTATCATCTGAAAATGGTGAACTTGATAATATTCGCTCAAAATATATAGGTCGAAAAGGCTTAGTAGCGGAACTTTTTAATCAAATGGGGTCACTTTCCAAAGAGGAACGTCCTCAGTTTGGTAAAGAGTTAAATAAATTAAAAGTTGAATTTACAGATAAGATAGATGGTTTAGCACCAAATGATAAGGATGTTTTGGAAAAGACAAATGATATTGATTTGACTTTACCAGGAGATCCGTTTTCTGTAGGTAGCATTCATCCTCTTACTCAATTATTAGATGAAATAAAAACAATTTTTACACGCATTGGCTTTTCAATTTTTCAGAGTCCAGAAATTGATACAGAATTTTATAGACCAAACGATATAATGAGCTTATTAGGAGATT
>CAZQYT010000064.1:3070-6737 GCA_964597475.1 uncultured bacterium
GCAGGACACATTTTATATTACTGATGAAGTTCTTCTACGTACTCATACCTCAGATACACAAATTCATCTTATGGAAAAGCATGAACCGCCAGTAAGAATTATTGTTCCAGGTAGGGTATATCGAAATGAAGACATAAGTGTTAGAAGTTATTGTCTTTTTCATCAAATTGAAGGGTTATATGTCGACAGGAATGTTACTTTTTCAGATTTAAAAGGTACACTAGATTATTTTGCTCGTGAATTATTTGGAACGGATGTGAAAACCAGATTTCGTCCAAGTTATTTTCCTTTCACTGAGCCTAGTGCAGAAATGGATGTGTCTTGTATCTTTTGTAAGGGGAAGGGGTGTAGCATTTGTAAACAAGCAGGTTGGTTGGAAATATTGGGATGTGGCATGGTAGATCCTGAAGTTTTCAAAGCAGTTGATTATGATTCAGAAATCTGGAAAGGTTATGCCTTTGGTTTAGGTATAGAAAGGATGGCAATGTTGAAATATGGAATTCAAGACATAAGATATTTTTATAGTGGTGATATTCGTTTCTTGAGGCAATTTAAATGAAAATTTCACTAAACTGGCTTAATGATTTCATTGAATTGAATTTGTCTGATAAAGAAATTTCAGATCAACTTACTCAATTAGGACTAGAATCTACTTTTAAGAATTTAGGTAAAAGTTTTTCAGGTATTGTTTTAGGTAAAGTGATACAATGTAAACCTCATCCTAATGCTGACAAATTATCTGTTTGTTTAGTCGATGTGGGTGCTTCGGATATTCTTGAAATTGTTTGTGGTGCACCAAATGTAAAAGAAAATATTTTTGTTCCCGTAGCAACAATTGGAGCAGAATTAAATAATGGTGATTTTAAAATTAAAAAAACTAAACTCAGAGGAGTAGTTTCTAATGGAATGATTTGTTCAGGAAAAGAAATAGGATATAATGATGACCATGAAGGTATTCTTATTTTGGATACTGATGAAATCTTGGGAACACCTATTGAAGAAATTATTAGTTTTTCAGAAGATGTAATTTTTGATTTAGACTTGACGCCAAATAGAGGTGATTGTTTAAGTCATTTAGGTGTAGCCAGAGAACTTGGAGCTCTTTCTAAGCAAAAGATTTCAAGAAAAATTATTAATGTTGAAGAAAATGGAAAAAAAATTAATGATTTGATTTCATTACATGTAGATGTGCCGGAAGCGTGTCCTAGATATGTGGCTCGCATAGTAAGAGGAGTTAGTGTTGGAAAATCTCCAAAATGGCTTGTTGATCGTCTTGAGTCCATTGGATTAAAAAGTATTAATAATATAGTAGATTTAGCTAATTTTGTACTTATGAATACTGGTCATCCCATGCATACTTTTGATTTGAATAAGATTTCTGAAAAAAAAATAAATGTTAGATTTGCAAAGAAAAATGAAAAGTTTATTACTCTTGATAATGTTGAGAGAAAATTAGAAGATTTTCATTTATTAATTTGTGATACAAAAAAACCCATAGCCTTAGCAGGTATAATGGGCGGATTGAATAGTGAAATAACTGATACTACTACAGACATATTGATAGAAAGTGCATATTTTGATCCAAAAGTAATAAGAAAAGGTGCTAAAAGTTTAGATCTTTCAACAGAGGCCTCTAGAAGATTTGAGAGAGATACTGACATTGATGCGTTAGTTGATTCTGTTGATGAATTAGCATATTTGATCAAAGAAATAGCTGGGGGCGATATTTCTGAAGGAATCATGGATGTATATCCAAGAAAAACTGATGAAAAAATTATATGTTTTTCAATTATAAAATGTAATGCTCTTTTAGGTGTTGATTTAAAGGAGAAAGACATTAAGGGAATTTTTGAAATGCTTGACATTAAGATGATAAAAGATAAAGATAATTTTTTATGCCATATTCCTTCATTTCGTAATGATTTAGAGAGAGATGTAGACCTATTTGAAGAAGTTGCTCGTATTATGGGATATGATAACATTCCTTCTTCAAATAGTTTTTCTGGATCATTTACTTCTTTTGTTAAAGATGAACAATTATTAGATGATAATGTTAGAGTGCAATTGAAATCAATTGGTTTCCATGAACATTATTCAAATAGTTTATTAAGCGAAGATAATACGAAACATTTTAAAAGTGGAAAACCTGTAAGAATTAAAAATCCATTGAGTAAGGAAATGGAATTTATGAGAAATTCTATTTTGCCAGGATTATTAATGGCTGCTTCATACAATGAAAAAAGACAACTGGATGTTTTTAAATTGTTTGAAATTGGTGCGATTCAAAATGTATCAAATAAATCATATACTAATACAAAAGAAAAATTTCATTTGGGTTTAGTTTGGCATGGTAAGACAGCGTTGCATTGGCGTAAACATGATGATAGAGACATTTTTAATTGTAAAGGTGAAGTTGTACAGTTTTTAAATTCATTAGGATATGATAAAATTAGATTTAAAACATGTGAAATTCAAGGCTTTTACATGTCTTTAAAAATATTTCATGATAAAATTCAATTAGGTTATTTAGGTTATTTGGATGATGAGTTGAAAACTAAATATGATATTAAGTCTAATTTGATTATATGTGACATTTCCATGATGGAATTGAGAGAAATAAAAAAACATGAAAAATTTATTTTTGATATTCCATCGCAATATCCTAGTATAAATAGAGATATTGCATTACAAGTTAAGAAGGATGTTAGTTCTGGCATTTTATTTGATACAATTAATAAAGAAGGTGGAGATTTGCTTACAGATGTATCACTTTTTGACATATATGAATCTGAAGATGTAGGAGATGATAATAAGAGTTTAGCATTTTCGTTGAAATTTCAATCTTATGATTCAACCCTAACAGATATTGAAGTAGATCCCATAATTAATAGAATTATAGAATCATTAAATAAATGTCATGGAGCAATTCAAAGATAAGGAGAGATGGTATGGTATTAAACCCTAAAGTACTCAAAGTTAAAATTTTAGGTCAAGATTATGTAGTTAGATCTTCGGCAGGACAGAAATATTTGAATGAAGTTTCTGCTTATATGAATGAAAAAATGGATGAAGTTAGAGCTTCAGGAATTGATGATTCTCAACAATTAAGAATTGCTGTATTAGCTGCAATGAACATTACTGATGAACTATTTACTTTTAAAAAAGAAAAACACAGATTTATTGAAAAGGTTGAGGCGAAGACAAAAGCAATTACAGAATTTATTGAAAATAGAATTGATGAAATAGAATCAGAAGGAAAGTGATGGAGACTATTTTATTAAAAGGTAAACCTGTTTCAATTGGATTGTTAGGAGGTTTAAAAAGTAGAATTGATGAATTGTCTTTAGTTGACATTGTTCCTAAATTAGCTGCAATACTTGTAGGAGATGATCCTGCGTCCCAAGTTTATGTGAATAGTAAAAAAAAAGCATTTGAAAAACATGGGTGTAAAAGTGAGACTTTTCATTTGCCTTCTGACTCGGATCAACAACAGATAATTGATCTAATTAATAGATTAAATGAAGACAGTCAAATTCATGGAATCTTAATACAACTTCCTTTGCCAAAATTATTTGATTCAAAAAAAATTTTAAACTCTGTTTTGCCTGAAAAGGATGTTGATGGGTTTCATCCTTTTAATTTAGGTTCTTTATTAGAGGGTAATCCT
>CAZQYT010000065.1:0-5648 GCA_964597475.1 uncultured bacterium
GATAGCTACCGTCAATTAAGCGGCAGCAGCGTAGCCGTAATCGGCATTTAAGGTTTTTTCCGGATGATTAAGGAGGTTACCAGAAACCCTCCACATGCAGCTAAAAGACCGTATATATTCGTCGAAACCAAGACGCCCCCAAACATTTCAAAAATCATAACATTTAATTTAATGAATATTAATAAGTTTTCTTAATTTTTTCATTTTATAGGTCTTTAAATGAAAAAAAGAATTAAGATGTGTAAATTACTAGCCATGCAGTATAAAAAGTATAGCATTAATGTAATTTTATTAATTTTGATGACTTTTTCCATTGGATTCAGTCAATTTTTTGAAGTAGAAGTAGAAGTAGACATGAGACGATTAAGTGAAGGAGATCGTCAGTTATTATATTCTTTGAAGGATGAATTAAAAACATATTTTATGAATACTCAATTTTCAGAGGATTCTGATATAGAATTAAGCATTCATTTTCGTTTAGTAATAGAATCAATATCTACAAGCGGAAGTCAAACTGCCATTAATGCTCAAGCAATTTTAACAAACAAATTAGATCAATATTTTTATGCTAAAGGTGTTCAGTTTCCTTATCATAAAGGTAATAAAATTATCTATGATTCGATTTTTGATCCTCTTGCATTATTTTTAGATTATTATGCCTTAATGTTTTTAGCTGCGGAATTAGACACATGGGAATATATGGGGGGAACCTCTTATTATACCAAAGCCATTGAAAAAGCAGATCTTAGTAAAGACTCCAATTTTTCTCGTGGATGGGAAGATCGATGGAAAAAGGCAAGAAAAATTAAAAACAATCAATATTTACGTATTATGCGTTTAAATTTTTTTATTGCACAAGATGAATTGCAAAAAGAAAAAATCAATTATGAACTTGTACATGAATCAATGATGATATTTTATGAAAATTTAAAATCCATTGATGATAAATTGGGAAGCAATAAGGAAACCTTGAGATTTTTGGATGCTTACCATGTAAATATTGCGGAATTATTATCCGTTCTTGAAATAAATAATGCTTTAAAATTGCTTATGTATTATGATGATGAACATAAGAAGACTTATGAATCTTATTTGAAAAATTGATTTATTCTCGCAACCTTTTCTTTTATAATCTTTCATTAATTTTATTATTGTCATTTTTATTTGGAGATAATGATAAATCTTCTCAAGAAATCCAAAAAGACATTGATGAAAGAAATCATGAATTGAATAATTTAAGAAATGAAATAAAAGATATTGAAAAGCGTTTGATTAATAAAAATATTGAAGCAACAAAAAGCACTGAAGTTTTGATTGATTTGACAAACAAAATATCATTGACTGAGAAGCTTCTTCGCTCTCTCTCTAAGGAGGAAAAAAATATTTCTAATATTATTAAAAACATAGATTGGGAAATTGATGAAATGGATGTGCGTATAATTAAATTACAAAAACAATTAACCAAGCGTCTTCAATATCTTTATGTTCATGGTAGGCAAGGAGCTTTAGAGACAATTCTTACTTCAGATAATTGGAATAGTGCAATTTATAAGATAAAATATCTTGATGTATTGTCTGAATATGAAAAAAAATTACGACAAGAAATAAATCAAACAATTAGTTCTTTAGAATTTAATAAAACTAAACGTGAAAAAGAATGGGATTTGAAAAATAAACTTATAAAAGAAAAAAAATTAGAAGGGAAAAAGCTAGAAGAAGATAAAAAGAATCGTAATGAGCTTTTAAAATCCATAAAGACTGATAAAAGCAGATTAGAAAAAAATCGTATTGAAAAGACTCGATTAATTACGAAAATGGAACAATTAATTAAAAAACTATATGCTGATAAAAAAGCCATGAAAAAAAGGGAAGAAGAATTGGCAAGGATTAGATCTGCACAAAAACTTGCAACAACGGGAAATTTTATAAAAATGAAAGGTAAATTACCTTGGCCATTACAAGGAAAAATCATAAGTAATTTTGGAATCATTAGAAATCCAGAGACTGGGACAGTAACAGAAAATGTAGGCATAGACATAAAAGCTCCAAGTGGTGCTAAAGTTAAATCTGTTTTAGATGGAGTAGTTAGTACCATTACATTTATAAGAGGTCATGGGAATATTGTAATTATTGATCATGGTGGTGGTTTTAGTACGGTTTATGCACATATTGAAAAAATAAATGTAGCGGAAAATGAATATGTACAAATTGGAGATGAATTTGCCATGGTAGCACCTCCAGTTTCTGGCAATGTATCCAAGCTTCATTTTGAGGTTTGGGGTAATCAAGAAAAATTAAATCCTACTAAATGGCTAATTAATAAATGATATTTTCTAAATTAATTATTAATGATAAGAATTGGAAACATTTATGCAATGCATTTAATAATGACAGATTGCCTCATGCATTACTTTTTTATGGGGAAGAAGGAATGGGTAAAGAAGCTCATGCATTAGAATTAGCTGCTTTATTAAATTGTAAAAATTTAGAAAATGGAGGTTCCTGTGGTGTTTGTTCTTCATGCAATAAAATTAGAGCTTTTAAACATGAAAATATTAAACTAATAATGCCGTTACCACGTGGCAACATATCATCTTCAAAGGATTCTTCACTTAAAGCATTTAAAAATGAAAAGACATTTCAAGATTATTTAGAATTATTAAATAAAAAAAGTAATGATCCTTATTTTAAAATGAGAATTTCAAGTGCAAATACAATTTTAATTAATTCGATTAGAGATATTAAACAGGAAATAATTAAAAGTACGATTAATGACTCTTGGAAAATCATTTTAATTTTTCAAGCAGAAAAATTATGTGTGCCAAATCCTGCAGCGGGACATGCTATTTTAAAAATTTTAGAAGAACCTCCAAATAAAACAATATTCCTGTTAGTTTCATCAAATGCGGATCTTATATTGGATACGATTAAATCACGTTGTCAGTGTATGTACTTTCCTCCCATCTCTGATAAATTAATTAAACAAAAACTTATTGATGAGGGGCATGATGAAGAACAGGCAACCATTATTTCTAGATTATGTCATGGTAATATTTCTTTAAGTAAAGAACTTAGTAGTGATTATATGGAATTAATGAAAAAGATGTATGTGCTATTAAATTCATTTTTCACTAGAGATTTTTTAATTTGGGAAAAAGCAATTGACATTATGGTTCGATTGAAAAGAAAAGACATGTATCTTTTAGATCAACTTTTTAATATATTAATTTTATTTTTTAGAGATTTATATTATTATGCAAAAACAAATAATGAAAATAATATTATTCATTTGAATCTCATTGAAAAAATTAAAAGTTCATGTGAAAAAAAACCTGAAGCAAATTGGAATTTTTGTATTGAACACATAGAGCATACAAGAGATTATATTATTAGAAATGGTAATGTTTCTTTAATGGCCATAAATATGATAATTGATATTCAAAAATCTTTAAATGGTAAAAATAAAGAAAAATTTAAATTATCAGATTGGATTTCCATATAAAAAAAGCGATTATAAAATAATCGCTTTTTATTTTTCATCATAAAACGAATTTTACCAATCTTCATCATCCTCTTCATCTAAATATTCAGCTTGTTCTGCAAGCCAGGCTGCATATTCAGCTTCAGTTTCTATTGTTACATAGCCTTTCATTCTATAGTGAGAATTTCCGCAAAGTTGAGCGCATGCAATTTCATAGCCCATTCCTTCTCTTTTAGAACCTTTTATTTTTTCCAAGAATTCTTTGGAAGTCATGGTTGGAGTAAAAAAGAATGGTATTGTCATTCCAGGTATTGCATCTTGTTTAATTCTCATTTCAGGAATCCCAAAACTATGTATTACATCTTTTGAGCTTAAGTGAATCATAACTTGTTTATTAACAGGTAAATGCATTTGGTTTATACTGACAATATCGTCAGATCCATAGTTAGAATTTCTATCTAGTCCAATTGGATTTGATTCTTCATCTACTAAATCAATGTTAGTTTTACCAAATTTTCCATCTGGTCCAGGATAATGAATATTCCATGCAAATTGCTGTGCAATTACTCTTACATGATGTAGTTCATTATTTTTCGGTAAATCTGTTTTTAATTGTGCATATAAAGGAATCGATAATCCAATTAATAAAAATGCTTCAAAAATAATGACGCCATATTCTGCATATTGAGAATAATGAGATTTTACGCCAATATAATCTGCTTTAGGATTTCTTTTAGAGCTAAACTTAAAAAGTGCAATAATGAGATAAATGCCCCATCCTGCAAATAGAATAAACATGAGCCAATGTACCCAACCTATCATATGATCAATTTCTAGTCCATGGCTTGCTGAATTAATGGGCAAACCTAAATGATCACTTATGCTACCTATATTTTCAATTATTGAAATTGTATTATTTTCATTGTGGGTCTTTGAGTGAGAGGATGCCCCATGTTTTTCTCCAGGGAAAATAGTTGAAAATAATAAAGATGTTATTATTAGAAATTTTAATTTCATTATTTATTATTACCTTTATCTATGATGTTTATTTTTTTTGTTTTTATTATCAAAGAGATGATTGAATATAAAATGATCATTAATATGAAAATAATGAATCCCATTAATGTCAAAACACCCATATTCATACCATGGCTTAATGGTGAGTCTGGATTTCCATAGCACACAGCACATGGAAAAATTAGATTCATTAAGCAGAAAACAAATAATATGATTTTTTTTTTATACATTTAATTTTGATATTTCTTTTTTAAACCATTTACCATAAATCAAAATACTTATGCATAAAGCAAGGCCAATCATGAGATAGATTAAGTATTGTTGATCACCATTTAAAGACCATTTTCCATAACACCAATAACTAAAGAAAATGGAAAAAAGTGAACTTATGAGTAAAAAAATGATATGAAAAGACTTTAAAGACATTTATTAATGATTTCCCATATTATTAAGATCCCACATGACGGGTATGAATAAGAGAGGGAGAAGTAAAATCACAGTTAAAATCAAAATCCATAAGATCATTTTTTTTTCAGAATTAAGATGCATGAAATTTGCGGCAACAAGATACCCCTTGAAAGAAGCAATGATAAGTCCTACAAAAATTGCACCAGCCATTGAATTACTAACATTGAAATCAAAATAAGATGCGCCAACAGTAAGCGCCGTACCAATGAGTAAATAAATAAATACTTTTCTATAATTAGATATGTGATGAGCCATGTTTTTATCTGACATATATAGTTCCTTAATTTAATAGGTAAAGTGTTGGAAAAAGAAAAATCCATACTAGGTCTACAAAGTGCCAGTATAAACCTGCAACTTCAATTCTATTTGTAAATCTTTCAGGCTCTGAATCCCACATTTTTATTCCAGGCCCCCACAAATAGACAAGTACTACTATACCACCAATTATATGTAGTCCATGTAAACCTGTTAAGGTAAAATAGATAGCCATAAACGTATCATGAGAGGGGATAAAACCTGCATGTATTTTGTGAGAATATTCAAAATATTTGACTAGTAGAAAAATAATGGCACATATGATGGTTATTCCCAAATAAATCTTATATTTTTTAATGTCTTTTTGTTTTAATGATACCCATGCCATTACCATTGTAACACTAGAAAGAATTAATACAATGGTATT
>CAZQYT010000065.1:5658-6735 GCA_964597475.1 uncultured bacterium
CCGTTTCTATGAGCATATGTAAAATGGAACCATTTTCTCCTATTGGTGGCCAAATGGGAGCACCAGTTCTAAGTAAGATATAAGCAGAAAAAAGGCCTCCAAATAACATCACCTCTGATGCTAAAAAAAGCCATATGCCTAATTTTGAATTATATAAACCAGTGTCTTCTCGTGTTTCAACATTATATGGAATTTCCATTTTTTTCCTTAATTAATTTTGTGTTTGTGGAGTAAAGTCATTAGCTTCTCCAGGTACGCTATATTCATATGGCCCTCTATGGACAATTGGAACTTTTTCAAAGTTTCCATGTCCTAGTGGAGGTGATGTTGTATCTGTCCATTCAATGGTAGTTGCATTCCATGGATTAGGATCTGGGTTTTCTTGTCGTTTTTTAATTAGTGTTGTTATGAGATTATAAATGAATGGCAATTGAGCTAATGCTAATAGCCACGCTGAGTAAGACATTATTTCATTATAATGAAGAACACTTTGAGCGTGAGCGTATGATGCACCACCATCTGCAAGCCTTCGTGAAACACCTGCCAATCCCTGGATTAACATGGGCCAAAAAATTCCATTCATGAAAATAAATGAAAAATAAAAATGAATTTTACCTAATGTTTCATTTAATAATTTTCCCGTTATTTTAGGAAACCAAAAATAAATTCCTGCAAATAGTGCAAATATTGTACCAGGAGCTACTACATAATGAAAATGTCCTATTACGTAATAAGTATCATGTAAGTGTATGTCTGGCGTTGAAAGACCTAATGGCAACCCTGTTAATCCGCCAATGCCAAACATTGGAATCCAGCCTAGCGCAAATAGCATGGGGGTGTTGAAACGTATTGAACCACCCCATAAAGATAACATAAAACAAGATAAAATTATTACAGATGGAACAGAAATTATCATGGTGGTTGTTTGAAAAAATACGCTCATTCCTTGCCCCATTCCAGTTAAGAACATATGATGTGCCCAAACAAGGAATGACATAAAACCTAAGAATGCGGCTGAATATACTAAGGATTTATATCCCCATATGGGTTTTCTAGTATTATTTGAAATTATTTCTT
>CAZQYT010000066.1:0-6704 GCA_964597475.1 uncultured bacterium
TCCATTGTCCATGGATTAACATTATTAGCCATCTTATTAGGATTAGGATCTTTTGTTGCAGCTATTCCTACAGCTTGCTTAGCAGCCATTTTATTTAAAGTAGGTATTGATATTTTAGATTATCGCATTCTTCCAGTTTTGAGAAAAATCCCTCTTACTGATTTAATAGTTTTTTTTATTGTACTATTTGTCACTATTTATGAAGATTTGATGATAGCAGTAGCAATAGGTATTGTCATTGCTTTATTAAGGTCCATAAAAGAATTAAAATCACGTCATGATTTTAAAGTCATCCCTTTTTCAAAATCAGATTTTGCTCCCAAAAAAAATAATAAAGAACTAAACAAACTAAAAGTTGAAATCCTTCAACTACATGGCCCATTATTTTTTGGTTCAATGGGATCTTTGATGAATGCTTATGCTAGCATTGACAAGCATGAAATGTTAATTGTAGACATGAGTCATGTCACCATGCTTGATTTATCGGGTGCATATGCTTTGGAAGACCTTATTAAAAATGCAAAAGCAAATAACATCACTGTTTTCGTATCAAATGCTACCCCTAGTATTAAAAAAATTCTGGAAAAAGTTAAATTTATTGAGCATATTGGGAAGAACCATTATAAAGATTCAAAAAAATCCATCATTCCAATCATCATTGAGCATTATCATTTGGAAAAATCTTAATAATAACATAATATATTCAAGTAAAATTTTATTAAAATGAATAGTATGCGAAAAATCTCATCACTTTTAATACTTTGTGGATTAATACTTGCTCATGGAATTTCAGAATCAGATAAAACTGAAATCATGCATGGAGATTTATTAGATTTTGTTTTTCTAGGTGCAAAACACATGATTACAGGCTTTGATCATATTTTATTTTTGATTGGAGTCATTTTCTTCTTAACTCGTTTTTTAGACATTGTAAAATTTGTTACAGCATTCACAGTTGGACATAGCTTGACTCTTATTTTTGCTACACTTTTTAAAATTACAGCAAATTATTATCTAATTGATGCCGTTATTGCCTTTAGTGTAATATATAAAGGTTTTGAAAACTTAGGAGGGTTCAAAAAATGGTTTTCTTCCAATCCTCCCAACCTAATACTAATGGTATTTATATTTGGTTTAATACATGGGTTTGGTCTTTCTACTAGATTGCAACAAATTCATTTAGGAAACAATGGACTTATTCAATCAATACTATCTTTTAATGTTGGTGTAGAATTAGGTCAAATTGCAGCCTTGACAATTGTATTTCCAATTTTATTACTTATAAGGGGTAAATCATTTGAAAATTTATCTAAATTTTTGAACTGGGGCTTAATAATTGCAGGTATTTATTTACTTTCCTATCAACTAAATGGTTTTTTTACTGATAATGAACAGCATGATAAAGAACAAACGATTCAGCACATTCATTCATCAGACAATAAAGACAAAGGACATGGGCACTCACATCACCATGACAATAATCATTCACACAATAAAAATTCTACCAAAAATCATGAACATGAACATGAATAGTTTACAAAAACAATTTATTTCACTATTTCCAATCATCTAAACTAAAACTTAATTGTAAACTTGCTGAACTTGATGAAACTGTAGGAATAATGCTAATTTTACGCTCAAGGTAAATAATATCAATAAATGAAATTATTCTATGTAATATTAATCCCCCAATTGCAAATTGTGCATATTTACCATATTTAACCGAATTGATACGCATCCTATCAAAATAAATTCGATTACTAGTCTTATCCCACTCCCAATCATTGCCTGAATCTTCTGCATACATTTCATTCACTTTTCGTTTTCTTGCCATATTTGCATTATATTCATCCATGCTATCATAATGACCTAAGTTAACAGAAAAAATATAATCTTTTCCCTCCATGTTCACATCTGCATGAAGTTCTGCAAAAGCTTTATAATTACTTTCATGCCAAGATGCCATTTTTTTTCCACCAATACAAATAAACCATAATGCTGCTTCACGAACAAAAAATGATTTGGCTCGTTTTTCATTTCCCATCGCATGCTGTCCAAGACCTGGCAAAACTAATGATTTTATTTTATTTGCTGCCAATGGAGACATTTGAGCAAATAAACAAGAATTCAATAATATAAATAAAATAATTTTTTTCATCTTTTTCTTATAAAGCTAACCAGCAAAATTAATAATAAAACAATGATATTTAATTGCGCAAATATATCACCATAACGAGTATAAAAAGTGATAATGCTCTGAGGCATTATCGTGGCTTGCAACAAACCTTTCTCATTTAACTGAAGTTCATGTGATATGTTCCCAATAGGATCAACAAACATGGATATCCCTGTATTTGCACAACGCAATACAGGACGACGATTTTCTATTGCTCTAAAAATAACTTGTTTTGAATGTTGTTGAGGTTGCGGTGGTGTTTCATACCATCCATCATTAACTACATATATTAATACTTCAGCCCCTGCATTTACAAAATCACGATTTAATGAAGGTAAAGTAGACTCAAAACATATCAACGTAGCACACTGAACACTATCAACATTCATGATAGTATGCTCTAGCCCTCCTGTAAAATCACCCTGACCTAAATTTAATTGATTTAACTTTGGAAAATATCGCGATAAAGGAACATGTTCTGCCATAGGAACTAATTTAATTTTATGATATATGTCTCTAACACCATTCGAATCCATTAAAGCGGCAGAATTAAAATATTTCCTACTTACACCATCATTGGAAAAGTAAGGGATACCTGAAATTAATTTACTATTCTTTAATGATTTTAAAATTAAATTCAAATAATAATCATTACCCTGTAAAATATAACCTGATGTAGCCGTTTCTGGCCAAACAATAAGGTCAACATTACTATCAATGGCTGATTTTGATTCACCTAATAATAGTTGAATATTTTCTCGAACGGCATTTTTCTTCCACTTTTGTGATAAATGTATATTTGGTTGTACAATTGCTACATCTAAAGATTTATAATCATCCATTACCAATCGTTCTTGCAAAAACTTCCCAGTCAACCAAGGTAGCATGAAAATAATAATGAATTTAACGAGATTTTCTTTATATGGATATAATAAATAATTATATATCAAAATATTTATTAATACAATCCAAAAACTTATTCCATAAATACCCATTATTTCTGCATTTTGTATTAATGTTAAAAAATCTAACTGTGTATTTGCAAGAGATGTCCATGGGCCACCAGTTAAAAGGTCCATGTTTCTAATATATTCAACACTAACCCACAAAAAAGGGAAATACCAATACCACTTCTCACAAAAAAAGTATTTTAATATTTTAATTAAAAGACAAATAAAAATCAAATACAATGTGCAATATAAAACAGCGCAAATAAGTAAAGCCCCAAATAAAACCGACTAAAACATAATGTTTAATTTCATTTATTCTATTTAAAACAAAAATAAAAGGTACCAAACTAAACCAAGCGAGATAACCCATACCCAAAGAATGTTGAGCTAATCCCATTAAAACAGCAGAAAAAAATAATGTGAGTGGAGAAAAAATGATAGGCATTTAAATTACAATGAATCTAAATATTCTTGAAGGAAAATAGCAGCAGCAGTCACATCAATTAATTCTTTATTATATCCAGTTTTAATACCTTGATTTCTTAAAGATTTTTCTGCAGCTGTTGAGCTAAGACGCTCATCTATTGTAATAATTGGCAATTGAACTTTTACTCTCAATTTGTTTACAAAACAAATGACATCATCAGTTTGTTTTGAATTATTTCCTTTTAATGTAAGAGGTAACCCAACAACAATTTTAGACACATTATTATTATTTATTATTTCTAATATTTTAGAAAAATAATCATTAATTTTTTTTTTATCAATAGTAATTAATGGTCTTGCAATGATTTTTAATGGATCTGATAAAGCCACTCCAATACGTCTTTCACCATAATCTAATCCCAGAATTCTATTCAATCAGAAATTATCCATTCTCTTTGCAACTCTTGACGAATAATTTTACCAGGTTTAAAATGTATTTTTCTTCTTGGGGGCACATAAACCTCTTCATTTGTTTTAGGATTTCTAGCATGAGGTTTCGCTCGAGTGGGCTT
Organism: uncultured bacterium; assembly: GCA_964597475.1. GTDB lineage: Bacteria > Fidelibacterota > Marinisomatia > SCGC-AAA003-L08 > D37C17 > JAYZCM01. The sequence goes on from CAZQYT010000066.1 coordinate 4,125, forward strand.
TACTTCAAAAATTCCAAAATTTCTCAATTCAATTCTAATTCGACTCTTATCTTCCATGAGCATTTCTGCCATTGTATCTAATGTAGTATCTAAAATTATTTTCATTTCATCATGAGTAAGATTCAATTTATCACTAGCTCTATGTATTATATCTTCTCTTGTAAAATTTATTGCTTTCATTTATATCCTTTCTATATAAATCAAATTTTTAATTTTTTGGATTCGTATTGTTAATCGATCCAATTGCCTAGTGTCCCTTACTTCCAATATCATTATGCAAGTCGCAATACCTTCACTTGCTTTCATATCTATGCTTGTAATATTAATATTTAGAGTAGAAACTGATTCAGTAATATCTTTAAGTAATTGTTTTCTATCTTCACATACTATTTTCATTCTAACAATGAATGAGCTTCCTGATTTAGCATCCCATTCAACAAAAATGAATCTATCTTCACCTTCCATAAATGGAATATTAGTACAACCTGTTCTATGAATACTCACCCCTCTTCCTCTTGTTATGTAACCAACTATCTCATCACCAGGAATAGGGTTGCAACACTTGGCAAATATTAACATGGCATTAGAAACACCATCAACCCTAACTCCTTTTGCGTGCTTACGCGCCCTATTAATAAATCTTTCTGTAAGAGATTCACTTTCAAATTGAGTCTCATCTTCCTCTGAAATAATTGGTTCATATTTGTCAATTATATCTCTAACAGTTAATTGTCCATTAGCTAAAGAAAAATAAACGGATTCATCATCATTAAAACCCAATTGTTGAGGTGCGTTTTGAATTTTATCTAAAATGGAAATACGCTTCATTCTACGTAATGTTTTTTCTAAAATTTCTTTCCCAAGACGAATGCTTTGATCTGTTTGCTCTTTTTTAACCCAACGTTTAATATGAGATTTAGCCTTGCCTGTTTTTACAAATTTCAACCATGCATAACTAGGAGTTTGTGAACTTGAAGTTATCACTTCAATTGAATCACCATTTTTTAAAACTGTATTTAATGGTACTATTTTACCATTTATTTTTGCTTGGCTACAATGAAGACCCACCTGTGTATGCACATCAAAAGCAAAATCAATGGGAGTGGATTGAGAAGGTAACGACTTAACTTCTCCTTTAGGAGTAAATACGAAAATTTCATCTTTAAATAAATCAACTTTTAATAATTTTAAAAATTCATCAGGATCAGATTCTTCAGATTGTAAAACTTCAACTAATTCTCTAAGCCATCGCATATGACGATTAATATCAGCTTTATTTGTCTTACCAGAGGTCTTTGCTTTATATATCAAATGTGAAGCCACACCAATTTCAGCAGTTCTATCCATATCAACAGTTCTAATTTGTATTTCTACCATCTTACCATTATTACCAAAAACAGTTGTATGAATTGATTGATAGCCATTACTTTTTGGTGTCGCAATATAATCTTTAAATTTTTCTTGCAAAGGAGTATTCAACTGATGGACAACACCTAATACAGCATAACATTCTTCTACCTTATCTACTAATATTCTTATTGCAAACAAATCAAATAAATCTTCAAAAACTAAATTTTGTGTTCTCATTTTTCCTAAAATAGAAAAATAATGTTTGGCTCTTCCTTTTATTTCAGCATTAATATTAAATTTTTTTAATTCAATAGAGATAGGTTGAATAAATTCATCAATGTATTTTTCTCTTTCTTTACGAGTAGCTTTGATTTTTTTATGAAGACTTTTATATTCATCAGGTTCTAATGCTTTTAAAACAAAATCTTCTAATTCCATCTTTAACTTATTCATTCCCAAGCGATGCGCAAGGGGAGCATAAACATCACGAGTTTCAATCGCAAACCTTCTCTGTTTCATCAACGGTAAAAATTTTATAGTTGACATATTATGTAAACGATCAGCAAACTTAATAATAATTACACGTAAATCTTTTGCAACAGATAAAAACATCTTCATAAAATTTTCAGCCTGTTTTTCCATTCTACTTGAAAATTTTATTCCAGACAGCTTAGAAACACCTTCAACTAATTGAGTTACTTCTTCGCCAAAATTTTCAGTCATTTCTTCACGGGATATATCTGTATCTTCTAAAACGTCATGTAATAACCCTGCTGCAATAGTTCTTGAGTCCATTTTCCATTCAGATAAAGTCACGCCAACAGATGAACAATGGGTGAAATAAGGTGCTCCAGAATGTCTTGTCTGACCTTCATGAGCCTTCTGACTAAAAGAATACGCATCCCAAATAAAACATACTTTTTCATCATCAGGGTCTAAAGTGGGATATAAATTTTCTATTATTTTTTGAAATTCCAATGGATATTCATTGGAATTTTTAGGGAGAATTTTTTTAAGCTTTTCTAATAACATAAAAGTTAAATAGGAATGTCATCAGGAATATAATCAGATTCAAATTGACTTAAATTTTCAAATCTTGCATATTTATCAATAAATGAAATTTCAACAGAACCAGTAGGACCATTTCTATGTTTAGCAACAATTATTTCACCAAGACCTTTATCTTCTTCATTTTTTGAATAAACATATTTTCTATAAATAAATAAGATG
>CAZQYT010000067.1:0-4640 GCA_964597475.1 uncultured bacterium
GTTTCAGGACTACCAAACATTACACCTATTTTATGTCTAATTTGATTTATGAAAATTACAGATGTTTTTGATTTAGCTACTGTTCCTGTAAGTTTTCTTAATGCTTGAGACATTAATCGAGCCTGCAGCCCTACGTGAGTATCTCCCATTTCTCCATCTAATTCTGCCTTTGGTACAAGAGCTGCAACAGAATCTATGACTATGACATCTAAAGCACCACTTCTTACTAAAGTTTCTGCAATATCTAATGCTTGTTCTCCTGTGTCTGGTTGTGAAATAAGTAGATTTTGTATGTCTACTCCTAATTTTTTAGCATATTCAGGATCCATCGCATGTTCTGCATCTATAAATGCTGCGTAACCTCCTATTTTTTGCGCTTCTGCGACAACATGTAATGCTAGAGTAGTTTTCCCTGAAGATTCAGGACCATAAATTTCTGTAATTCTTCCTCTTGGAACTCCGCCAATACCAACTGCTGCATTTAATGATAATGAACCTGTAGGTATTGCTTCCATTTTAATTATTGAGTCTTCACCCATACGCATGATTGCACCTTGGCCAAATTGTTTTTCAATTTGTGAAATAGCTAAATCTAATGTTTTTTCTTTTTGTTGAACTTCCATGGAAGAATCCTTTCTAGGTCAGTTTAAATATGAATAGCCCAATTAGCAATGTTTTTGATAATTTTTCAGCTTTCACATTAATATAAAATATTGGTATTAACGTTATGTTTAACAGGAGAATATACATATTTTAGAAATGGTAAAACATCAATTTTCTAGAAATTTTATTAAATTTTTTTTTCAATCATTAATCGAATCATGTTTAGTGCTGTATTAGATGTTATTTTTCTATGTAATCCTCTATTGAAATTAAAAATAAATTTTTTTACATCAGTTTTTTTTTCATTAGCAATTCCAATATAAACGAGACCTATTGGTTTCTTTTTATTTCCACCTTCAGGCCCAGAAATTCCAGTTGTACTTACACCTATATCCGATTTGGTTTTTATTCGAATGTTTTCAGCCATTTCAATTGCAACTTTTTCACATACAGCACCATTTTTATTAATAGTATTTTTAGATATTCCAAGTAATTGAGTTTTTAATTTATTGTCATATGCCGTAATTCCACCTAAAAAATATTTTGAACTTCCAGCATTATTTGTAAGTAGTTTACTTATTAATCCCCCCGTACATGATTCTGCCGTTGATATGGTCAGTTTATTTTTGATTAATAATTCACCTAGTTTATATTCTAATGTTTCATTGTTAAATCCATATGAATAAGGATGCATTGCATTATTAAATTCTTCAATTATATCATAAAAATCATCCAATGATTTTATGAAATGTAATCTAAATGAAACTCCTTTATAGCTTGGTAAAAATGAATAATTGCAAATTTTAGAATATTTTAGCATTATTGGGTTTATTTTTTCAGCCAATTCACTTTCCATTATTCCTGTTGTATTGATAGTGATTAAATTATTTAAAACCTTTTTTTTGATATATTTTGGAATGATGGTTTTATTCATCATGTTTTTCATTTCAAAGGGAACTCCGGGCATTATGAAAACATGCATATTGTTATGAAAATAATGTATGCCCAATGCAGAGCCATGTTGATTTTCAATTGAATCGCCTTTTTTCAGTAGCATGGCTTGTGATTTATTTATTTTTGGAAATTTCTTTGTTTTTTTTAAAAATTTATTTTTCAACGTATTAAGATAATTTTCATCCAGGTATAATTCATCTGAAAATAATTCACAAAAAGCTTTTTTTGTAACATCATCATGTGTTGGGCCTAATCCCCCTGTAATAAAAAAATAATCAAAGTTTTCATTTAAAATTTTGCGAGATTCAGTAATTATTATTTCATGTTTATCTGGAAGGGTTATTTTTTTTTTAACATGAATATCCAAAGGTAAGATTGTTTTCCCTATCCATGTAGAATTTGTATCTGTTGTGAATCCTTGTAATAGTTCATTTCCTATTGTTAAGATACATGCATTCATAAAATAGAGTTGATACCTTGACAGGTTAGCCAAGCAAAAAATCCTGCAATAATATCATCAAGCATAATTCCCCAGCCATTAGGGGTTTTTTGAATTGAATAAATAAAAGAAGGTTTAAAGATATCAAAAATTCTAAAAAAAATAAATGCAAATAAATATAAAATTAATTCATTAGGTAGCATGAAGAGAGCAATCCCCATGCCGACAACTTCATCTATTACTATTTCTGATGGATCTTTTTCATTCATTTTCTTGGCAACTATTCTTGAAGATATGATTCCTATTGTGAAAAGAATGATTAAAATAATAATTTGATTAAAATAATTTAATGGAATTAGTGGCCAAATTAAAAGAGTCACCAAACTTGCGAAGGTTCCCGGGGCAATTGGAATTTTACCTAAATAAAAACAGGTAGAGGCAATGTACCAAAAATTCATTTTTTTAGAAATAAATTTTCTATGATTTTATGGTTATGATAAAAATAATGTATACCTGTATAAAAAGTTATTATAGAGGTTAAACACATGGAAAAATATAATAAATCAAGGCTGATTACATATAATTCTTTTGTATGTTCATATGAATTTAATATTAAAAAAATTAAAATTAGATTTATTGTAATAAATTGAAGAGCAGTTTTTGCTTTACCTAATTTACTAGTAATCATGGTAATGCCTTTATATTGCATGATGGTACGTAAAATGGTTACAAAAATATCTCTAAATGAAATTATGATAATCATCCATAGTTTGACAGCATTAGATAGTATTGGGAAAAACATGAATGCATAAAATGCAGATAAGATTAAAATCTTATCTGCTAAAGGGTCAAAAAAAATTCCAAACTTTGTTATTAAATTATGTTTTCTCGCAATTTTTCCATCATAAGCATCAGTAATAGAGGCAATGATAAAGATGCAAAATCCAATAAATTTTCCATGATAATATTCAGAGAATAAGAAAAAAATAAAAATAGGAACTAAAAATATTCTTAATGAAGTGAGTAGATTAGGAAGCCATTTAAAATTCATTTGATTAATCTATTTTTACTCTGCCATGCATAGATTTTGTTAAAGTAGCTTCATCAACATATTCTAAATGCCCTCCAACAGGCAACCCCCTTGCTAATCTTGTTATCTTTATGTCTAATTCATCTAATATTTTTGAAATATAAAGAGATGTAGTATCTCCTTCAATACTTGCATCAGTTGCAATGATTATTTCTGAGGCTTCTTTGGCACGATTTAATAATTCATCTAAATTCAACTCATCAGGGCCTATGCCATCTAAAGGTGAAATTAAACCTCCTAAAACATGATAGACGCCATTATAGCCTGTTTTTTCTAACAAAAAAATATCGGAAGGTTCTTCACATATACAAATAATGGATGTGTCACGCTTTTCATCTGCACAAATTTCACATAAGTTTAATTCCGAAAAATTAAAACAAAGAGCACAAGTAGAAATTTTATTCTTTAAGTCTAATAATGAATGAGCAAATTCTTCTATTTCTTTTTTATTACTTTTTAAGACATGGAGCCCTAAGCGATGTGCAGTTTTTTTCCCAATTCCTGGGAATTTAGCAAATGATTCTATAACTTTATTTAAAATGGGAGGAAGGCTATTCATTACATGCCTGGAAATTTCATTTTTCCAGCCATTCCTCCTGTGATTGAATTCATTTTTTCTTCAGCAGCTTTACCTGCATTTTGTATGGCTTGATTGACGGCTGCGACGATAAGGTCTTCAAGCATTTCTTTATCTTCCTTTAGCATTTCAGGATCAATGTTTAAGTTGATTAATTCTTTATGCCCATTTACTTTTGCAGTAATCATACCTCCACCAGATTGCCCTTCTATTTCTATGTCATTTAATTCTTGCTGGGCTTTTTCCATTTGATTTTGCAGTTCTTGTGCTTTTTTTATAATATTTTTCATTCCACCTTTAGGTATCATTTTTTCTCCTATCTTATTATTTCTCCATCAAATTTTTCCATTATTTCATTAAATAAAGGATGTTCTGTTGCTTTATTTTTTTTAATAGTAGCTTCACTTTTAATACTGTCATTTAGAATTATTTTAAATTCCACTTTTTTATTATATTTTTCATTAAATATGTATTCAATTTGATTAATGTCTTTTTCTAAGGAGCTTTGTTGAAATTGATTGCCATTTAATAATTCAATCACTATTTTTTTTTCATTAAATGAAATTAATTTTGAATCCTCAAGAAAGTGAGAGAGCTTAGAGTTTTTTTCTTCTAATTTTATTAGAAATTCTCCCCATTTTTTTTTTATATGATTTAATGTGAGTCCATTATCGTTAGAAACGGTTTGTTTTTTATTTTCTAGATTAGTTTTTAAAGATATATCAGACTCTTCTTTATAAGCGATGGGAGGTTTTTTTTCATTATGAATTTCATTTTTTTCCTGAATGGTTGTAGTATTATTTTCAATAGATTTAGAATCATTATTGATAAAAATTAATGGTAAGCCGATGTTTATTAGAGCTATGAAGTCACTTCCAGTTTCAAAGCAAAATTTTTTTGTTTGTAAAAAAAAACACACTAAGAAATATTATCTAAAAAATATTATTAAAAAACATTTTTCTAAATCAAAAATTGTT
>CAZQYT010000067.1:4650-6702 GCA_964597475.1 uncultured bacterium
TGCAATTTTTGGTTGAATTGGTTGTTTTAATCTAGCTTCAAATTGTAATGTTAAATCTAAAATTTCAATTATATTTTTAATATCATATTGGCATTTAGAATTTAACCATTTTATGCTATGTGTTGATAAAGAGTATGTTTTTGAGTTATTACTTTTATAAAGCATACAATTTCTAATAAAATCATTGAAACCTGAAATGAAATTGAATATTGAATAACCATCATTTAGAAGTTGATTTATTTGAATTGTTAAGTCTTTATTATTTCCATCATGAATAAAATTTAAAATATTTAGAAATGAATTTTCTTCAATAATGCCAAGCACATTTAGTATTGTTGCTTCATCTAAATCATCATTTGAATAGACAATGACTTGATCTAATAAACTTAATGCATCACGTAAGCTTCCATTTGCTTTTTGTGCAATTTTATCAATGCCATTATTATAATTTATTTTTTCGTTATTTAATATTTTAATTAAAAAATTTGATATTTTATCTTTTGAAATAAGTTTAAAATCAAATTTTTGTGTTCTAGATCTAATGGTGATTGGTACTTTGTGATCATCAGTCGTTGCCATGATAAAAATAATATGTGATGGTGGCTCTTCTAATGTTTTAAGTAAAGCATTAAATGCTTCTTTTGTAAGCATATGGACTTCATCTATGATGAAAATACGATATTTTCCATTACTAGGAGGATATTTAACTGCTTCACGTAATTCTCTAATTTCATCAATTCCACGATTTGAAGCACCATCTAATTCTTGTACATTTAAACAACTACCCATTGTAATATTTTTGCAATTCATACATTTATTACAGGGGTTATTATTAGTCATATTTTCACAATTAAGTGTTTTAGCAAGAATACGAGCAGTAGTTGTTTTGCCAACACCTCTAGGCCCAGAAAAGAGATACCCATGGGCTACTCTATTTTTTTGGATGGCATTTTGTAATGTTTTTGTTACATGGTTTTGCCCAATAACATCATCAAATAATTGTGGTCGCCATTTACGTGATAAAACTTTATAACTCATAATTTTATTTAAATTTTCTGTGCACCGGTGGTTGTGTCCTCTGTTAAAATGTTTTATTTCACAGCCAGCTCAGCATCAGGATTTTACGGCACATAGGCCCTATTTCTACCGCTGCTTCCTTCCGGACCTGACGGGGTTAAAAATATGTCTATTGCGTAAAGCTGAAAACATCAACACTACTTATGAAACAGCGCATTTTCAGCAAAACTCTTCCACCGGAATTCAATCCTGCATAAAGCGGGTCTCAGGCTACAGGGAACCGCTAACTCCCCATCTAGCACAGATTTATAATTAATTTTAATTTCAAAATTTACGAAAGAATCAAATTATGAATCGATAGTTTACTGGACACCATTTTGTGATAGTTCAACAATAAAATTGGGCAATGTATAAATGATTCCGTCATTGCCATTTTTCGAGTCATCTGTAATAAGTGAATTCGCTTCTAAAAAATTAAATCGCCATAATCCAATTAATGAATCTAGATGAGTTTCTATTTCAATGTTATTTTCTGTATATCTATATGATTCATCTAGTTTATGGGGATGTTTTGATTGAAATGCAATTGTAGAATCTGCAAGCCATGTGTTCCATAATCTTATTTCATCAATATATCCATACCAAAAATTTTCTAATATGTTATAATTAGAATTTGCCAAAGCACCTGAAATCAATCTTGCATCATCAACTGAAATCAAGCTTGTATTATTAATGACATTTTCAATCTTCTCATCATTGACAAATATTTTTATGTTTTTATCATTAGAAAATAAAAAAGAAAATAAATAAAAATTATTTGAATTTGCCCAATTTATGGATGCATTGGTAAAAGAGTATAAATTATTATTTATTATTAATGTTGTTGAATTAGGCTGACCTATATCTGTTAATAAAGCTAATTTAATATTTTCATTAGAATCTATGATTGAAAACAATGAAGGCGCTTCATTTATAGCCATTTCTTCTCCAGATACCCAGAATTGTAGGGTAAAATCATTTTCATTTTCATCTATT
>CAZQYT010000068.1:0-6665 GCA_964597475.1 uncultured bacterium
CACGATATACGTTATAGGTTACATTGGCACCTTCATAACTAATGTTTGCACGTATGCCAAAATTACCGCCAGACAAAAAATACCACGCCCCTCCATCAGGACGATATAAAGCATAATCAGAAGAAGTAGATACATCCATTGAAGCACCAAAAGAATCATTAAATTCATAAGCAATTACAAATGGATTATTCATATGCCAACCATCTAATGATATTTCATTTAATACTCCATGCGCAACACTTGCAACGATTGAATATAATGGGTCAGTATCAAATAACGTTCCAAAAAGGCCGTATGCCTCAATAGTTATGGATGTATCAGCAAGATTACTTATACTACTATGTATTGTAACTGAATTTATAGTAGAGCCTCCAACTATGGGAAACCATTGCCCTGCCCAACCACTACCTTCAGTCATGTATAAATTATTTTCTATTTGAAATTCATTATTATCGTAAATAAAATCAGCTACGCCAACAGCATTCATATCGCTCCATGAAAGAACAATCTCTTCACTACCAGCCTCACCAACCAATGAAGCAGGAGGATAATAAGCTCCTGAAGACAATTTATAAATTGAAAAATCATCAATAAATAATCCTTCTCCCTGCCCACCATCATCATCATTATCAAAATGTGATTCAATGCGAAACTGAATTTCCTTTCCAACATATTGACTTATGTCCATCAAAACATTACCATTAAACGCCAAGCCTAATTCATATTCCTGCCATCCATTACAACCAGGCCTATTTTCAGAACAAGAGCCATAATCATAAAATTGACTAATCCAAGCTTCGCCGTGAATTTGTACTGAACTAACATCTGATCCATCATTTGAATACAAAACTCCAGAATCATCCGTAATATTTATATTATCTATTTGAAAACCTGTCAATGATGTATCATCAGCAGTAGAATAAGCAGGGTCTGAGCCAAAAGCAAAACGGATTAAAACTTCTTCCCCTGCATAGGAAGATAAATCTGCTGAAAACTCTAACCATCCATTACTATCCCCAGACCAACCAGGAGCCAAATGATTTTTTGATTGACCCTCTTCATATTCTCCATCATTATATATCCATCCATAGCCACAATCAAAATGATAAGGGTTTAATGGATCTTCAAGAAGGTCCCACGTAATACCATCATCAATTGAAATACGAATGTTAGCAGCATCCCATCCATTTGTACACGATCCTTCAACATCAAACGGTGGGTCAGCATCTTCAATGTTATAATATATTCTAGCAGTCAACACGCCATTAACACCAATAGAAATATTAGGAACATCTAAATACTGCAACCAGCCATCATCATATCCTAAAAGATCTTCATCTGAACACCAGAAATTTTGCCCTTCATCCATGTTAAAAGAGGACACATGCCAAGCAAACGATGACATATCTTGAAGAGAAATAGTATAATAATCCTCTAAGACTCCATCTCCATCTCCATCAGAATCAGGTATGTCGGCATTTAACCAAAAACCAAAATGCATTGTTTCCCCGTCACCTAAAGCATAATCAGAATCTGTCAAGGAATATGGACGACTTATTAAAATATGCTTTCCATTTTTATTAGACTCATTATTTTGAGAAAGAAGACTACGAGAACCACTATGTGAGCTTTGATCAGTAATTTCCCAACCTGAACTTAATGACCATCCATGGGCATCATCCTCAAAGTCTTCTTGCAAAACTTCAAAATAAATTATCTCATCAGTAGATGCATTTATTTTTGAAAATATTTCATTTGAAAAGTCTACGTTTTTTTCTAAGACAGGAATATGAAATGATGGTTTTAAAGACTTATTATCATCTAAATGATAAGAAAATAATATTGAAAAAAAATAAATGAAAAAAAAAAGGGGGGATTTAAAAAACATTTTCATTTCATTCATTTTAAAACTCCAAACCAATTCCAAATTGAAGAATTGGATCTAAAATTCCGTAATCCACATATGCTGCATCTATGGCAATCATTTTCCATTTTGCACCTGCACCCAAACTTAAACCTTTCGTGTCATGCCCCCAATTTAAACCTAAACGAGCAAATAACATGTTATTCCAAGAATATTCTGCTCCCAATCCACCATGCACTGTATAATCTATCGGGTTAATGGCATCCATCGCCATATTCAGTCTATGATCACCAAGCAAACCCAAGTCTAATTTTAATTCTTTATGTACACCTAAACGAAAAACAAGAGGCATTGAGAATTTCTCTGTTATTTTCTGCTGATATCCACTAATATCTAAATCAGTACCTACTTCAACCTGCAAACCTTCACCTTGAAACTGTACATCAGGACCAAAGTTACTTACTGACATGCCAAGCATGATGCCATATATGCCCGTATCAAAGTTTGAACCTAAATCAAAAACAAATGACTGCATGAAAGTCGTATAAATATCTTCACGTACATATTTTATGGAACCTCCAACCCTTAATCTATCAGTCAATTGTTTTCCATAAACAAAACGTAAGGAAATCTGCAATACATTAAAATACTCACCCGTCCCATTAGGACTTGGTACTGTAGTAACCTCCATGTCTCCTGAATTCAAATAAAATAAATGAAGACCAAAATAATCAGTAGGAGTCAAACGCGTACCATAAGCAAGAGTATTATGAGTAATGCCTGCATAAAGATTTGCTTTTGCAAAATACGCTTCAGAGCCCTCAATGTATGCAATGCTAGCAGGATTATAAAATATTCCTGAAAGACCACGTCCAGCAGCTACTTGAGCCCCAGCCATGGATATGCCTCTAACGCCACTTTCAACCTTTAAAAAATTTGCTGCACTGGTTCCAACCTTTGTTACAGCATCCGGAGGATCTGGAGGATCTTGAGAAAAAATGATACCAACAAGCATGACGCAACTCAATAGTATGTTACATGACTTAATCATCTTAACGTACCACCGCAAATTTATCTACCTTCTTCTCACCATCTGGAGTTTCTACTACATAAATGTACAAACCTGGAGCAATGACCTGGCCACGACCATTTTTTAAATTCCAAAATGCATTACCATCAAATGGGTCATCATGGTTAATTGTAGTTACAAATTCTCCAGAAACCGTATAAATTGAAATCGTACATTTATTGGGTAACCTTGCAAAGCGAAGCAAATTATTACCGGGAGATTCATTAAAATAATTAGAGTTGACAATATAAGGATTAGGAACAACTGACATGTCATCCAAATCATCCTTTGAATAATCATCTTCCTTGCCTATGACAGACAAGTCTGCAACCCAACCATCTCCATCTTGATACCAACCATAAGGTTCAATGATAACATGGTCGCCCTCATCCCAAGGATACAACATAATCCAAGGATTATCATTACCATAACCATCCATGTCAACGCTACCATCATCATCATACCAATCAGTTGGCACAGTTCCATCCGGCATTGATGACATTGCCTTGAATAACATTCCATCATATGACACAATATCTTCCGTGCCATACGATTTTGTCTCTTCCCATTCTATGCCATCAAATATTTGAAAATAATTTGGCACATGTTTTAATATGTACGGAATGTAATTAAAATCAATCTTAATCTCAAAAAGTTTATCAGCATCTATACACTTATTTACGCTTGAATCCCATAAACATTTATTAAAATATGGAGATTGCGTATTTGCTGACTCACAGATTGATAGTGTACTTGCAGATTCACAAATGTTTTCAGTGATAAGTTCATTTGAAAATACAAAATCATTTAATTGAATTGACTCATTTCTCTGCCAACTACAATCATCATTGCCTACTCTATCCTGACATGTTCCCTCAACACATATTCTATTAGCACCACTACAGGCTTCTCCATTCGCCTCAGTACAATTTCCACCTGAAAATTCATCATAAGCCAATCCTGCAGACTGAATGCCATCATCATTGTGTCTCATTTGTACAGGAAGACCATTTGTCTCATTCTCGATTGTAAATGGTAAAAATGTGTGATATTCAGATGGGTAATTTGGAAAATTATTACAATTACTACCAGTACCCGCTTTTCCATATCCAATTAAATCCGAACTAAAATCAACACGATATTTATACATTGGCCTTCTTTCCATGTCGGCCGTATTTATATATTTCATCTTAATTGATAATACTTCCGACAAATTATCATTCACAATACCATTTTCTTTATAAAAATCCATGTTTTTAAGTTCTACCAATTGCAATGCATCTGTATTCTTATTTGGGCCATTGTCAAATCTAAATTGTATTCCATCAAACCAATCTGTAAAATGAGCTTTAAATAAAGGATCATCAATATAAGTCAATCTAAAATCTTCTAGTTTATATTTAGGTAAAATTATTTCAGTTTGACCATCGCTATACCTAGCGCCAGGCAAACCAATGAGACTATCTTCATGTTGCACATATTCTGATATCAAATAATGATCTCCATCTTCTTTAGGAATGGTTACATTATTAGAATCTTGAGAAACATAAATAAAAAGACTTGGATCTAAAGTGGCAAAACTACCCGACTCATCACCAAAGGCAGCAGAGTTCAAACCAGCATTAATTTCAAAACGTAAAATGGAGTTACCTAAATTTTCACGCAATTCATATTCATTTACAATATTATATAAACGTTTTCCATTTCCTCTATTACTTAAATCAGGAACCATAAATGCATCAGGATTCTCCTCATCTGGAAATGTAATGTTACTCGCCTTATATCCAGGGATCGCAGTAATCACATTCAAGCAATCATCAAGATCATTCGGGCACCTGCTTGACCAATCTCCAGGCATGTCACACAACCCCTCTACATTCGAATCACTGCCATCCAAATCAATAAAAGGTTCACCATCACATATTCCATTAGAATTATAATCTGTAAATGATTCAAATACTCTAGGCGATTCAAAACTAGGATAGCCCCATAAAGGCTCAATGATAGAATAATCCTTTCCTAAGAAGTGACCAGGATTCCAGGAAGACCAAGTCGTATCTGGAAGAAAATGAGCTATTGTCCATGTATGACTAGTCAAACTACCACTTACACAAGACTCAGCGCTAGAGTCCCACAAACCATTAATACCACAAAAACATTCATCTTTATTATCATATTTTAAGACAACCCATTGATAATTGTTCTCTAAGCAATCCTCTTCCTTATCAAAAATTTCTTCATCCCATGCATATCCAGTCAAAGGCCCTGCGTCACAAGATTCAGTACCAGAGGCCAACGAACCTCCAATACCACATAGACATTCATCTTCATTATCATATTCTACTACAACCCATGTACCATTCCCTAAAATACCGCCACAACCACCTTCATCCCAATCATCACACATATCATCAGGATTCGTCTCATCACCAATCCCATCAAAAATAAAACAACCATCACAATAAGAAGCATCTACAATATTTTTATCTACAAGATTATCTACACAGTTAAAATTAGTTCCATTACAATAAGAGTCACTTCCATCACAATAATCATTATCACCAGATGCATTTTCATCAACATTTAAATAATCTATTTTAAACGTTTTTAATCCCGTATCATACGCCGTAACAGCATATGTATATTCAACCCCATCCAATACTTCAGTATCTATGAATGTACGCTTAAGACTATCATTCTCACCTAAACTTACCCAGCTTGCCATCGGATCAAATTCAGACAAATAGCCACCATTATAACAATCTTGCGACAAGTGAGATTCATCTGCATCATGCTCTATATGCGTTTGACCTATAGGACAGCTTCCTCTAATATATTGAGGTAAAAAAACTGTATCTTCCTCATCCCACTCAGAAACATTTTCCCAATCAATATCCCAAACATTAGCGTTTGTCCAAGAATTTTCAGTAAGTACGCCATTAGCACATGTAGCACCATCCCAAACCCCATCAAGACCACATAAACAATGATTTTTAGATAGCAATGTTTCATCGCTACAAACTCCATCCTCAAGACATGTGCTCTTGGTCGTAAAATTAGAGCTAGAACAATAATTCCCCTCTATGTCATAACATTGATTTTCAGTGACAACCTGTCCATCAGGAAGATCACTTTCACTTGCACCGGAACATTCTCCCAATCCAAGACACTCCATTTGAGAAATTAATAAAATATCTACACTTGAAAATCCAGTGCAAATTCCAATGTCTGGATTTTTATCTTTTAAAATGACTTTCGACTTAAGACTTCCACTACTTTCCCAAATCAATCCAGATCCAACCTCATCTGGCTGTAGTCCCAAGGAATAACAATTTTCACCGCTTTCCCCCATATAACCATTACTATAAACGCAATGAGTAGAATCAGAGTCTTCAATCAAATCAAATTGAGCATAAGGTTTCCAACCAACAAAATTACCTGAATAATCAAATACTCTATCTGACAAGTCTCCCCATGTCAATCCACCATCGGTACTTCTATAAATGCGATACCCTTCAAAATCAGCATACTGAGTATACGGATCAATCGAATTTTCAGCTCTACCATCCCACATCAATAGAACTTTTTCATCACTTGTTAAAGCCTGAATCTCAGGAATTTGTGGCGCTTGAGGATGCATGACACCATCAGCAAACAAACAACTTAAGCAAATAAATAAAAACATTTTCATTTCATTCATTTTAAAACTCCAAACCAATTCCAAATTGAAGA
>CAZQYT010000069.1:0-6577 GCA_964597475.1 uncultured bacterium
AATGGAATTAAATGATAATGGTAGAGATGTATCAGTTATTTTTGGTGATGGAGCAGG
The DNA here is from genome assembly GCA_964597475.1 of uncultured bacterium. Lineage (GTDB taxonomy): Bacteria > Fidelibacterota > Marinisomatia > SCGC-AAA003-L08 > D37C17 > JAYZCM01. The sequence goes on from CAZQYT010000069.1 coordinate 58, forward strand.
TGCAGTTATTGTAAGTCAAACAAAAGATAAAAAAGGTATTCTTTCTACGCATATGCATTCAGAAGGAAAGCATTTAAAAACATTATGGATGGAAGCTCCTGCTTCTAATGCAGGAATGCCTAGGATTACAGCTGAAGATCTAGATGAAGGGAAACAGTATTTGAAAATGAATGGTAGAGAAGTTTTCCGTCATGCTACAGTTCGTTTTATTGAAGTTATTAATGAATGTTTAGAAAAAAATAATTTAAATATTAAAGATATTGATATGCTAATACCACATCAAGCAAATTTGAGAATTACTCAAATGATTCAAAAAAAATTAAAATTAAATGATGATCAAGTTTATTCCAATATACATAAATATGGGAATACAACAGCTGCATCAATTCCCATTGCTTTGGCAGAAGCAATTAATGAAGGTAAAATACTAGATGGAGATAAAGTTGTTTTAGCATCTTTTGGTTCTGGATTTGCATGGGCATCAGCTATTATGGAATGGTAATTAATAATAATAAATAAATAAAATGCAAGAAGACATATATTTTTCTGAAGAGCATAAAATGCTTCAACAAATGGTAAGAGAGTTTGCTCAAAATGAAGTTAGGCCAATGGCTCAAGAATTAGATGAAAAAGGAGAATTTCCTCATAAGTTGATAAAAAAAATGGCTTCATTGGGTTTGATGGGAATTCCATGGGAGCAAGAGTATGGTGGTACTGGCATGGATACATTGGCATTAGTCATTGCCATTGAAGAATTAGGAAAAGAATGTTGTTCGACTGCTGCAACATTAATGGCTCATACAAGTTTAGGGACTGCACCTATCGCTATGTTTGGAACAGATGAACAGAAAAAAAAATATCTTCCTGATTTAGCCTCTGGGAAAAAAATAGGAGCTTTTGGGCTTACGGAACCTGGGGCAGGTAGTGATGCTGGCAATACAAAAACACGAGCTATATTAGAAGGAGATAAATACATTGTAAATGGTGAAAAAGCATTTTGTACAAATGCAGGAGTTTCATCAGTTTTAATATTTACTGCCATGATTATAGAAGATGGTAAAGAAAAAGGAATTAGTGCTTTTGTAGTAGATTCAAGCACAGAAGGCATATCATTTAATCCTCCAGAAAAAAAAATGGGTTGGTGTGCATCTGATACAAGATCAATATTTTTCAAGGACATGCATATTTCTAAGTCTACAGTTTTAGGAAATCCAGAAAAAGGTTTTAAACAATTTTTACAAACATTAACTAGCGGTAGAATAACAATAGGAGCTTTAAGTATTGGTACAGCTCAGGGGGCATTTAATAGAGCATTGGCATATTCGGAAGAAAGAGAGGCATTTGGGAAGTCAATCAATAGTTTTCAAGGTATTTCATTTAAATTATCTGATATGATGACACAAATTGAAGCTGCAAGACATTTAGTATATCATGCAGCATGGAAAAAAGATAATGGATATTCAGTCATTCAAGAAGCTTCAATGGCAAAACTTTTTTCTAGTGAAATGGCAATGAAGGTAACAACTGAGGCAATACAAATCTTTGGAGGTTATGGATATATTAAAGAATATGATGTAGAAAGATTTTTTAGAGACGCAAAAATTTTAGAAATTGGTGAAGGCTCGAGTGAAATTCAAAGAATGATTATTTCAAGAGGAATTATTAATTCTATGCAGTCTGCATGATTAATGCTACAATTAAATTTCAAATTCAAGAAAAAATAGAAATTAATGATGAATGGGTTATTGCAGTATGGAAAAAAGTTTTAAGTGATAAGAATATATTAAAAGGTGTAGCTACCATTATAATGTCAGATGATGAGACGCTTAGACAGTTTAAATTAAATTTTTTTAAACAAGATGTATTAACAGATGTAATAGCTTTTAACTTGGAAGATAAGGGTGAACCCATTGAAGGTGAAATTTATATTAGTTTAAATAGAGTGAAAGAAAATGCTAAGGAGTTCAATGAAGAATTAATTAATGAACTTAAACGTGTTATCATTCATGGATGTTTACACTTAATAGGATATGATGACAGCACCATTCAAGAAAAGACACAAATGACATCTTTAGAAAATAGATATCTTAATTATATGAAAAGTTCATGATTTATTTTTTTATCATATTAATATTTTTGCTTTTTCTTTCAGCATTTTTTTCAGGCACTGAAACAGCTTATTTTCATATTCGGCAACATAGAGGAAAAGTCCCTAAAAAAATAATATCGGTCATTGAAAATCCCCGTAGATTATTAGTTTCATTATTAACAGGCAATACTATTGTTAATGTATCATTGGCATCTATTGCAGCATATAAAACACATCAGTATGCAATGGAATATGAATTACATGAACCAACATTAATTTTAATTGAAGTTATGGTTGTATCAATCATGGTATTAATTTTTGGTGAAATATTACCTAAAATGGCAGCTATTCATCAGTCTGAAAAATTTGCAATTAAGATGTATGGTTTATTAAAAATAATGATGTCCATTTTATATCCAATTGCTCAGAGTTTTTATGCCATAACAAATTTCATTATTAAATTAATTCCTTTTAGAAAAGAAAAGATTTTTAATTCGGAAGAAGAACTAAAAATTCTAGCTGAATTGGGTGAAGAAGAAGGAACATTAAAAGAAGAAGAATCTGAAATGATTCAATCTATTTTTGATTTTACAGATAAGACTGTAGGAGAAATTATTACACCAAGAGTTGATATCATTGGAATAAAATCATCAGAAACTTTAGATAAAGCAATGGACGTAATAGGAGAAAAACAATTTTCAAAAATTCCAATTTATAAAGATAGTATGGATAATATTAATGGAATTTTATATGCTAAGGATATTATTCCATATTTAATAGGCTCTAGGCCTAAGATAAATTTACATACAATAGCTCGCGAGCCATTTTTTGTTCCTGAGACAAAACCCATAGATGAACTTTTAGATGAATTTAAACGTCGAAAAACTAGTATTGCCATTGTTGTAGATGAGTGGGGTGGGACAGAAGGGCTTGTAACATTAGAAGATGTTGTTGAAGAGGTGATTGGTGAAATTAGAGATCCATATGATAAAGAAGAAATTGATATCCATAAGCAAGCTGACGGTAGTTTTATCGTAGAAGGCTCTACTACTATTTATGATTTGGAGGAAGAAATTGATTTTGATTTTCCTGAAGAAAGAGATTATGATACATTGGCAGGTTTAATATTAGATATTTTAACTGACATACCAAAAGTTGGTGAAAATATTGAATATGAAAAATTTGTTTTTACTGTACAAACAGTTGAAAATAATCGCATTGGTAAAGTGAGAATTGTAAAAAACAAGTAATGAGATTAGATAATAATGAAATAGCAAATTCATTTATAGAATTATTAGAAGTTTTGAGAAAACTTAGAGCGCCAGGTGGATGTTCTTGGGATCAAAAACAAACATCACAATCATTAATCCCTTATTTATTAGAAGAAACTCATGAAATCATAGAGGCAATTGAAACAAAAAATTTAGAAGCTTTAAAAGAAGAACTTGGAGATTTAATGTTACATATTCTTTTTCAGGCAGAAATAGCAACGGAAGAAAAAAATTTTAATATTATAGATTCTTTACAAAATATTACTAAAAAATTAATTCAGCGACATCCCAATGTTTTTAATCAAAATAATGAAATCATTAATGATTCATGGGAAATAAATAAGCAAAAAGAAAAAAAAAGGGAAAATATTTTAGATGGTGTGCCTAAAACTTTGCCGGCACTATTGAGGGCTCGAAGAATTCAAGAAAAGGCTGCAAGTGTAAATTTTGATTGGAAAGATATAAAGCCAGTTATAGATAAGGTGGATGAAGAAATTTTTGAATTAAAAGAAGCCATTGAAAAAGAAAATATGGAAATGATTAAAGAAGAATTAGGGGATACATTGTTTTCCATTGTTAATTTGAGTAGATTTTTAGAAATTGATCCTGAAAGTTCATTACGAAAAACTATTTTAAAGTTTGAAAAAAGATTTTCTAAAGTAGAAAATGAATTAAAGAAGAGAGGAAAATCATTTTCTGATACTAATTTTGAAGAAATGGATGAAATTTGGAATTTAATAAAAGAAGCTCATGGATAATCATGAGCTTCTTATTATATTATTGTATGAATAATAAATTATTTCATTAACATTAATTTTTGATGAAATGATTCATTGGTAGTTTTTAATTTTATAAAATATATCCCACTTGAAAAACTTGATGCATTCCATTTTATGGAATGATGTCCTGAATTTTGCATATTATCAAAAAGTGTTTCAATAAGTTGACCAGATAAATTATAAATACTAATTGTCACATTATCCGTTTTTGATAATTCATAATTTATTGATGTAATTGGATTGAAGGGGTTTGGGTATATTGAGTGCAAAGTAACTTTTTTTGGCAGTTCAATTATAGTTGCTGAGATCCCATTACCATTCCAATCTGAAATTATATTATAATCTATGTTAAAGTTCCCTTCAAATTCAATTTCAATAGGCATATGGTTTTTATTTCCAGCGAGGTCAACCATAATGATTGTATTATTATTTTGAAAAAAATCCCAACCTTCTGGCATGATTTTTTTTGTAATTAAATAATCTCCTGATGTATGTAATTCTAACCCTGCCAAGGCATTATTTGCAGAAATAGAAAATTTATTTTCATATATTTTTATTTCTGCTTTATCTATAGTCATATTTCTAGATAAATCATCTGCTAAAATAATATTTATGATTAAAATAATATCTTGTATATTGATACTACCATCAGAATTCATATCTGCCAAGATGTTCTCAGTTTCTAATCCTAATATCATATTGATAATGACAATCACATCTAAAATATTAATTATCTCATCCATATTGACATCTCCTGCCATACCTTCTGATTCAATATAAGCAGGTGGGAAAGTAATATCATCTATCCACGCAGCATCTTCACAATTTGTATTGTCACAGTCAGTACTCCCACCAGCACCATCTTTAACATATGACCATTTAAAAGTATGTTCACCTTCTGAGACATCATAAGTTACATGTGTCCATGGAGAACTACCATCAGTTGATGTTTGGTATTGTCCCATCAATGTATTATCAATGTAAAACTCAAGTCCATCATAAAAATAACTTCCAGATGTAGAATATTCTGCAGAAACTTTATAGTAAAATTCAATTTGACCATCAGCAGTTACATCTAATGTTACACTCATATCTGAGGATTGATTATTTCCAATTGATCCTGATTGTGCGCTTGAAGAGCCAGAATAAGCCTCAGAGTCATTTGCTGACCAACTATTACAACCAATGCCATCACATGTTAAATTCCAATCTAAAGAACCCAGTCCAGATTCAAAATTAGCAATGACTTGTCCTACTGGGATTGTAAAAGTTACGTTTTCTACATATTCTGTAGTTGGGGGTTGATTAGAGTTTACTGTTATTGTAAAATCTGCAATATGCCCTATTGGTGTTGCAGGGTTTACTGAAACAGATAGAGTAAGAATTTCTTCATTATTTATTTCATCACCATTATCCCAAACAAAAGCATTGGAAAATGATGACTCATTAACAGTTACATAAGAGTCTCCCATGACATTAACAGTAGGAGAATGAATATCTGCACCACCAGTATTTGATAAGTAAGCTTCTATGGTTGTTGTCATTCCTGGATCTAGGCTACCAATCACTGCATCAACTTCAATAACTGGTGCATATGCTGTAAAATTCAAGATAGATTCCCAAGTTTCACCATTAGCTGAAATATTACAATTAATTTCAAAATCATATTCATTTGGAACATTTGCATCAACAATAAATTCAAAACCTTCAGTATTATAGGAATCATCTGAAGGGAGGCTAAATACAGTAATGGATCCTGTAGTAATGTTAATATAAGAATCATTACTAGAAAGATTAATTTCAATACCAGTTGCATCATCATTTCCCACATTTTCAAGATTAAGACTTAGATTTACTGTTTCACCAAATTGGATAATATTTGATTCGTCACCTGCACCAGAAGTGAAAGTTGTATTTTCCACCATAACATATGGCCCCTCCGGAGATGCAATTAATATTTCACCAAAATAAGGTTGATGATTTTGGCATGTTCCTACGATTTGAGCTGTACCGGGAATTGTTGCGCCTGATAAAGGAAGTTCTATATCACCGAATCGATCTAATTGACCAGCACCAAGTAATACTCCATCATGTGTAACTCCAACATATGTATATGGTGCACCACTTATATCTATGGATGAACTTCCTAATGGAAGAAATTCAGTATGAGTTAAATTATTTTCAGATGGTATTCCAAAGTATGTTGATACAGAAGGATCACCCATGTTATGATATATCTCCCAATAATAATCAACTAAGCTTCCTCCTGCTTCAACTACAGCTAAATTACCCGCTAGCATTAAAGTACTATTGGCAACAGCCCAATTATCTTCATTGTTTTCATGAAATGAACAATCATAAGCTCCGGGACCTGTTGCGCT
>CAZQYT010000070.1:0-6517 GCA_964597475.1 uncultured bacterium
TCAAATGCAAATAGCCTGTTGTTTCTGAGTCTGGCAAATCACAACCGTCTGTAATGATAATACCTCCATCAATTGTTGTTAGCGATACATATGATGATCCATTAGCTGTAAACACTACATCACCCTGAATATATTCAGAAGAAATTTCTACTGTTTCAAATTCTTCACTTATATCCCAAAAACGATATGAAATCTCATTTCCTGCAATAAATCCAGGCACTCCATTCTCAATCTGTCCCGTAACAATTTCCAAACGATTATTCATGTTAATCGTTCCCTCAACGATGCCTACACCAACACAATCTTGTCCATCAAAAATTCCAATCTCATCACCAACTCCCAGATCCGAACCATCCATGATTGCAGATGTCACAGAAATTGTGTGTGTAACTTGCGGATTATTAACATACTCTTTCCAAATTGGAATAAAATGACAACTTGAGTTATCACCACCACATATGCCACATTCATCTTCATATTCACAACTCCCATCATCTTCCGTAGCATCAATGTCATAGTTACATGCACTTGAATCCATGCAACCAGAAATCGATGCTGAATTGCCCTCATGATATTCAAAATAAATGGATAATGCGTCGGCATCCGAAACAACAATATTTGATAAGCCTGTAGCATCACCCTCCAAAGATAAATTAACAAGTGTACCACAACCAGCCGGAATTGTAGCACCTGACATGGAAAAGGCCAATACTGTACTACCCATTTTATTTACAATAAATACAGAAGCATCACCACCTGATGCATTACTTACAGTAGCACCATCTACGTCAAATTGAAAACCTCCCATGGCTAATGGTGTCTTATATAACACAACATTATCTGATGTCAAATGCAAATAGCCTGTTGTTTCTGAGTCTGGCAAATCACAACCGTCTGTAATTTGCCCATAACTAAAACCAACGACTCCAATTAGTCCAATAAAAATATAAAGGTTTAATATGATGTTTCTTTTTTTCATTACAATAAAATATGACTTTTATAAATACTTTTTATTTCTTGGTTAAATTTAAATTTTTTTTCCTTTCCCATCTTATGAACCCCGTCACAAAAAATGAATTTTGAAAATAAATGATTTTTAAGGAATTTTAATCAAATAAATTAAGTTCTCTCCTCCTGAGAGGGTATACTTTATGATAAAAAAAGTACATTTTCATAATAAAAAATAAAAAATCATTGATTATCATCACAATAATTGGAGATTTATTACAAAATGTTAATATTATCAATTTGTATTTTCTATTCTTATTACGTATTTTTTCTTAATGAAAATAATTACATTATATTTATTTTTGGTAATCAATATCCAATTAGTTCAAGGAATTACTCTTCAAAGTGTATATGATGATGCCGTTCCTGCCAACGGATTCAATAAATACATGATTTTAGATCCAAACATAACATATACTGGAGAAATTGGTGTTTATGAAGGTAGTGTATTCATTGAAGGAAATGGTTCGATTGTCAACTTAAATCAAGGACTAGGGCTTTGGGTTTATGCAGAAGAAAATTATCCAGCCAGCTTACACATAGAGTACCTTAACATTGTAAATGGTGGATATAATGGGATTACTTTCAATGGTACATCTACAGGAAATATATCAAATTGCAATTTCATACAAAATGAATTTGGAATTCAAATCATGGATGAAGCAAGCATTATAGTAAATAATTCTAATTTTATTTCTAATAATCAATATGGAGTTGCCATGCGTGGGACTACCTCTTCTTTTGAAATTAATTATTCTAATTTTTGGGAAAATAATTTAGGTTGTGGAGGTTATAACGAAAACTGCTGAGGGCTAACTTGGGTTCCGTGGGAACTCAATGGAAATGGCCTTCTAGAATTAAATCCTATTTTTGTCAATCTAGATGAATGGATTTTTTCATATCAAGAAAATTCACCTTGCATAAATGCTGGAGACCCTTCGCAAACAGATCCAGATGGTAGCATAAGAGATATTGGCGCAATTTGGTATGATGAACAAGAACCTGGTGACTGCAACTCTGATAACATACAGAATATACTGGACATAGTATATATGGTTAATGACTGCATTCTAGGTTTTGGAGAAAATTGTATTTGTGGTGATTTAAATCAAGATGAAATTGTAAATGTTCTAGATGTAATCATTCTTGTAAATTTAATTTTAGAAATCTAATAATTCCCCATTTTTCATTACATTTAATAAACGATCTGAACCCATCCAATAAGGTATTTCATTAATAGATTTCATATTAAGAAATAATAAATCTGCCTGATATCCCGGCTTAATCTTTCCAATTCTATCATTTCTATGAATTGACCTTGCCCCGTTCCAAGTTGCCCCAATAAAGGCTTCTTCAATATTCAGACCACAATATAAGCACGCTAACGAAATTATAAATGGCATGGATTGAATTGTACAAGAACCTGGATTAAAATCAGTTGCCAAGGCAACTTCACAACCATGGTCAATCATTTTTCTACCATTTGCATATTTATTTTTTCCGAGGAATAATGTAGTACCAGGCAATAAAGTCGCAATCACACCTTTATTTGACATTGCGCTAATTCCAGCATCACTAACAGCCATTAAATGATCTGCAGATACAGCATTTAATTTAGCAGCTAATTCAGCAGCACCACTATCTTCAAATTCATCCGCATGAAGGCGAATTTTCATACCATATTCTAATGCAACTTGTAATATTTTTTCTGAATCTTTGACTGAAAAATAATTATTTTCACAAAAAACATCACAATATTCAGCTAAATTTTCTTCTGATATCATCGGAATCATTTCATTGCATATTAAATCAATATATTTTTCATGATTATTCTTAAATTCTTGAGGAAAATCATGTGCACCTAAAAAAGTTGGAACAATTTCTAATTTAGCATATTCATTTAATTTTTTTATTACTCTTAATGATTTTATTTCATCATCCAATGTCAAACCATAACCCGATTTAGCTTCAATGGTAGTTGTACCATATGAAAGAAATGATTTCACTTTTTCATATGATTCATCAAATAATTGTTCTTCACTTGCATTTCTAACATTTGTAATTGAAGATAAAATCCCTCCTCCAGAATTAGCAATCTGTTCATAACTTTCCCCTTTTACTCTCAATGCAAACTCATCTGAACGATTACCAATAAAAATTGGATGTGTATGTGAATCTATGAAACCTGGAATAATTAGAGCGCCTTCAGCATTAATTTCTCGATCTACATTTTTTATATTTGAAGAAACATCAGATATTTTATCACCTTCTATCATTATTTCAACACCAGTCAATGTTTCAACTTTATTTTTATTACTTGACCATGTAACAATGCTACCAATATTATAAATTTTTATCTTCATTAATAATTATTTTAACATTGGTATCTTTAGATTACGTTCCTTGGCAACTTTTTTTGCATATTCATAACCTGCATCGACATGTCTAGCGACACCAATACCGGGATCATTAGTCAAAACTTGATTTAATCGTTTTTCCATTTTATCTGAACCATCAGCAACAATAACAACGCCAGCATGAATTGATAATCCCATGCCTACTCCACCACCATGATGCACTGAGGTCCAACTACTTCCTCCAGCCGTACTCAATAAAGCATTAAGAATTGGCCAATCTGCCACTGCATCTGAACCATCCATCATTCCTTCTGTTTCTCTATTTGGAGATGCAACTGAACCTGCTTCTAAATGGTCTCGACCAATTACAATGGGAGCTTTTAACTCTCCTGAAGCAACCATCCTATTAATTGCTGTTCCAAACAAATTTCGCTTCCTATACCCTAACCAACAAATCCTAGAAGGCAAACCTTGAAATTTTATTTTTTCCTGTGCCATATTTATCCATCTTTTTAATGCAATATCTTCAGGAAATAATTCTAAAACTTTTTTATCTGTTTTATAAATATCTTCAGGGTCACCTGATAAAGCAACCCATCTAAACGGCCCTTTACCTTCACAAAAAAGAGGACGAATAAATTTTGGAACAAATCCTGGGATATCAAAAGCATTTTCTACTCCTCCATTCTCTTTTGCTTGACCTCTCAAATTATTTCCATAATCAAATACATGCGCGCCTTTTTTCTGTAAATCTAACATAGCTTTACAATGAATTGACATGGATTGATAACTTTTATCTATATATTCCTTAGGATTAAATTTTCGCAATTTATTAGCATCATCAAAAGACATTCCATTTGGATAATAACCATTCAATTCATCATGTGCAGATGTTTGATCTGTAACAATCTCTGGAATTATATTTTTTTTAACAAACTCAGGAAGAATATCAGCACAATTACCTAAAAGTCCTATAGAAAGTGGAATGCCTTTTTCCTTGGCATTCATGGCCAAATTAATGGCTTTATTAAAATCTGTAGTTGAAGTATCTAAATACTTTGTATTCAATCTTCTCTTTATCCTAAATGGATCTATTTCTATTGTGATATTAACACCTTCATTCATAGTTACGGCCAAAGGTTGTGCGCCTCCCATACCCCCTAATCCTCCAGTAACTGTTAAAGTGCCCTTTAAACTTCCATTATAATATTGATTAGCAAGTTCTGCTAAAGTTTCATATGTTCCTTGTAAGATCCCTTGTGTTCCAATGTAAATCCAACTTCCTGCTGTCATCTGCCCATACATCATAAGACCTTTTTTATCTAATTCTCTAAAATAGTCCCAACTTGCCCAATTAGGCACTAACATAGAATTTGAAATAAGTACTCTAGGCGCATCATTACTAGTTTGAAATATTCCAACAGGCTTTCCAGATTGAATTAATAATGTTTCATCATTTTCCAACTCAATTAAGCTTTTTAATATTGCATCATACGATTCCCAGTTTCTAGCAGCTTTTCCTAAACCGCCATAAACTATTAACTCATCTGGATCTTCTGCATTATCTGGATCTAAATTATTTTGAATCATGCGAAATGCAGCTTCTTGCTGCCAACCTTTACAAGTCAATTTATTTCCTATGGGAGATTTGATATTTTTTTTCATTTTTCTTCTTTTCTATTTCCTAATGCTTCTATTAAAGGAACAAACCAATCTAAATTATTTTTATGAGAATCATAAGAAAAAATACTAACACCTTTGAATCCATTTAATCTTGTAAGTAAAATTTTATCTGTTGCCGATTGCACATCTTGATTATAAGTTGCTATACCCATTATAATTCGATTAATTTCCATATCATTAAAATTAGATTTAATAATTTGAATTGAATTGTTAAAATTTCTTATTTCTTTATAGTAATTCATTGGAACTATAAAATCAATAAAATTTTCATTTAACCATCTTCCCCAATCCTGACTCCACCTATTCTTAGCTTCTATTAAATTTGGTTTTACTGCAGCACTTAAAGTTACTTTCTTTTTTGAAGCTTCTATGAAAAAATAAATATCTTTTACTAAACTTGAAATAGCGTTTTGACGAAAACTTCCCCATTCAACCTTAATGGAATCTATAAATTTCTCATCCCATCCATAATGAGTAGAAATAATTCCTCTAATGATATCACGTGGACTAATATCATATTTTTTTTCAAATACATCCATACCTTGCCTATTATATCCATATATTTCATCTTGATAACGGATATAGTCTAAATGAATACCATCAACATTATATTCATTGATAATTTCAGTAAATACTGATAAAAGATATGGATTAACCTCTGGGTGTATGGGAGATAAGAATATCCCTTCCCATTGAGGAGACTGTGGAGATGATAATTTTATCTTAGAATCCATTTTTCCATGAATATTTGCTTCGGTCCATTCTTTATGAGTATGATAAAGATGTTTAGCATTTTCAGGCTCATATTTAGATGACCATAAAATATATGTGTTTACCCATGCATGAACCTCTATCCCTAATGCATTACCTAATTTTATAGCATATGCTAATGGATCAAATTCTATATCAATTTTAGGATTTTTAGGTACAATATTTGATTCATAAAAAGCATAACCTCTACCTCTTACTTGAATAAAAACAATATCATACCCCGCATAATATGCATGCACAAATGCAGATTCAATTGAGTCCTCATCATATAAGCTCTCACGAACAATCCATAAACATTTTTTATCTAAAGGTGATAATTGTGCTTGAATAAATTGAAAAAATAAAAAAAATAGGGCAATAAAAAGTAATGCCCTATTTAATATGCTCTTTTTTTGCATAAATTAATTATCTAACATAAAGTTTTACTCTTTAGAATCTCCTTTAATGCCATCATCTAATTTATCCTCTTCAATTGTGGGAGCTATATCTATAAACTCAATTAAAGAAACCATGGCATTATCATTTTTCCGATTTCCAATCTTAATCATTCTTGTATATCCACCATTTCTCTCTTTAAAATTTGGAGCAATATCATGAATCAAAATATTTGCAATTTGCTTAGCTCGTTTACCTTGGATCTTCTTTTGAATTAATCTTCTACCATGCACATCACCTTTTTTTGCATAAGTTACTAGACG
>CAZQYT010000071.1:0-6500 GCA_964597475.1 uncultured bacterium
AGCTGCAATGTCTATGATTGAAGAAGTTAGACGACAATTTAGAGATATCCCCGAACTAAAAAAAGCTTTAGAAATTTTAAGCAAGGGTGATGAAAAAAATTGGACTGATGAAGAAAAGGCCACTTATGAAGCGGGTCTATCTAAAGCGGAACATGGAAAATGTGTTGAAATTTCTACACAATCAGCAATAAGGGAAATGATGTTGCCTGGTTTATTGGCAGTTTTAACTCCAGTGATCATAGGTAAATTATTTGGAGCTGCAGCTTTAGGTGGATTGCTAGCAGGCGTTACCGTATGTGGTGTATTAATGGCTATTTTTCAATCAAATGCCGGGGGAGCATGGGATAATGCAAAAAAAATGATTGAAGAAGGAATAGAGATAAATGGTAATAAATATGGTAAAGGATCAGAGCCCCATAAAGCCGCTGTGGTTGGTGATACAGTTGGAGACCCATTTAAAGATACATCAGGGCCATCATTAAACATTTTAATCAAATTAATGTCTGTTGTTTCTTTGGTTATTGCACCATTTTTATTTTAATTATAGAAGGGAATTAATTAATGAATTATTATGAAACATTATTGATAATACATCCAGCACTAGAGGCTGGTAGATTGAAAGATATAATTTTAGCTATTGAAGAAAATTTGAAAAATAAAGCTGCTACTATTTTATCTATTGACATATGGGGTAAAAAACGACTAGCATATTTAATAGAAAAACAAAAATATGGTACATATGTCAAATTACAATTTTCTGGTTTAGGGGATTGTATACAAAAATTAGAAATGGAATTACAACACAATGCAAATATTCTTTCTTATTTAACAACAACTATTTCTAAATCTGACATATCAGAAGAAGCAAAGGATTTAGATACTCAAATTGCTGGGCAATCTAGAGAAACTCAACATACAATCCAAAATGAAAAGCAAATTACATCAAAAGACTCTATAAAAGAAGAAGAAAAAACTGAAGAAAGTGTGGAGGAAATAGAAAATTCCAACCAAGAAGAAGAAAAAACTGAAGAAAGTGTAGAGGAAATAGAAAATTCCAACCAAGAAGAAAAAAAAACTGAAGAAAGTGTGGAGGAATAATTATGGCATTAGTAAGTAATAGAAGAGTATGTACTTTTTGTGAAAATAAAGATCAAAAAATAAATTACACAGAAATTAAAATATTAAAAAAATTCATAACTGAGCAAGGAAAAATAATTCCTGGTCATGTAACAGGAGTTTGTTCAAAACATCAACGTTATCTTGGAAAAGCAATTAAACAAGCTCGAAATATTGCATTATTACCTTATTCTATAGATCCAAGAAATTTTTAGGAGAATTATCATGAAAATCATATTAAATAAATCAATTGAAAACTTAGGGAATGAAGGTGAAATTGTAAATGTTAAAGATGGTTTTGCACGTAATTACCTTATTCCAAAAGGAATTGCTAGAAACGCAACAAAAAACAATATCATAGCAATACAAAAAGAAATTAAAAATCGTGAAATACATGAAGCTAAAACTCGTAAAAATATGGAAGCTTTAAATAAACAATTAAATAAATTATCTTTAAAATTTACACTAAAAGCTGGCGAGGATGATAAATTATTTGGATCTGTCACTTCGCAAATGATTTCTGATGCAATTTCTGAGCAAGGATATACAGTAGATAAAAAGGAAATAGAAATTCCTGAACCAATAAAAAGTTTAGGGAAATTTGTTGTTTTCATTAAACTTTCAACAGAATTAGAAGCAAAAGTAAAAATAAAAGTATCTGCAGAAAAATAATTAAATTCTATTTGATATATTTGGAATGCTTAATTGAAATTTAGACTATATCTAAATTAATCATATGTATGCTCAAGTCAGTTTTCCAATTTCTAGTTTTAAAACTTTTTCATATTCAATACCAAAAAAATTAATTAAAAAAATTTCTTTAGGTGCTTGTGTTAATGCGCCAATAAAAAATAAATTGAATCTTGGGTTCATTATTGAAATAAATAAAAACCCCAAATTCTCTGGTAAAATATTACCAATTCATTCTATAGCAGACACATCTTTTCATTTACCAAATGAACTTTGGAAAACAATTAATTGGTTATCTAATTATTATATAACGCCTTTAGGGCAAGTATTGAAAACTGCCATTCCAACAACATTATTAGATAATTATTCTCCACAATATATAAAATATGCTATCATAACAAAAAAAGGCGAAAAAGAATTAAAAAAAAACAACCATAAAAAACCCATTCAACATAAAATTTTATCAACTTTATCAAATAATAACAAAAATATTGAAATAAAAAAATTCAATGATATAACATCATCACCTTACTCTATTTGTAATAAATTAGAAAAATCAAAATTTATAAAAATATTACTTCAACCTAAAATCACTGTTCCCTATAATTTTATCAAACCAAATAAAATAAAAAATATTTTGCTTTCTAAGGATCAAAACAAAATATTTAATGAAATAATTAAATTAAAAAAAGAAAAAAAACCATTTCTTTTACATGGAGTAACAGGATCAGGAAAAACTGAAGTTTATATGAAATTAGCACAAACTACAATTGAAAAAAATAAAGCTGTTTTGGTTTTAGTACCTGAAATCTCCCTAACTCCACAATTAGCAAAAAGATTTAATATGATTTTCGGTAATAAAATAACATTATGGCATAGCCATATGACAAAAGCAGAAAAAGGTTGGAGTTGGAAAAAAATAAATGATAGTAAATATCCAATAATAATTGGAGCTAGAAGTGCCATCTTTTTACCAATAAAACATTTAGGTTTAATTATTATAGATGAAGAACAAGAAGTTTCATTTAAACAAGAAAACCCAGCACCAAGATATAATGCCAGAGATATTGCAATTGTTCGTGCCAAATATGCAAATGCAATGGTTTTACTTGCAAGTGCAACGCCTAGTTTAGAAAGTTATTATAATAGCATACAAAAAAAATTTATTTTATTAAAATTATCTAAACGTTACGGAAATTCTATTTATCCTAAAGTAGAGTTGGTTGATATGAAACAGAAAAATGAAAAACAAATATCATCCATCATTAGCAATAAACTAATAATTGCAATAAAAAAATGTTTAAAAAAATCGGAACAAATTATTTTATTGAAAAATAGACGAGGATATTCATTAGTACAACAATGTAATAATTGTGGGAATATAAAAAATTGTAATAACTGTGCTGTACCTATGACATATCATAGTTCAGATAATTATATGCATTGTCATTATTGTAAAGCAATAAAAGAAAAAAATGTTTTTTGTAATAATTGTAAAACTGATTCTATGGATTTCAAAGGAACGGGAACTCAAAAAATAGAAGAAACAATTAAAAATATATTCCCCAATATTAAAATATTAAGAATGGATATGGATACCGTAAGACAAAAGGGGGGCCATGAAAAGATTTTAAATGAATTTTCTAATAAAAAAGCCGATATTTTATTAGGTACACAAATGATTGCAAAAGGATTAGATTTTGATAATGTAACACTAGTTGGCATAATTAATGCAGATGCTTGATTATTTTTACCTGATTTTAGGGCAGGAGAACGAGTTTTTCAATTAATTTATCAAGTATCAGGACGAGCAGGGAGACGTAAAAAACAAGGTATGGCAATAATTCAAACATATAATTCGGATGATATATATATAAAAACAGCAAGTTCCTTAAATACAAAAAAATTTTATAATATTGCAATGGCCCAAAGACAAGAGCTTAATTATCCTCCATTTTCAAGAATTGGTCGTATTATTTTAAAAGGAATTAATAAAAATAATGTAAATACTATGGCTGAAAAATTATTTAAACAATTACATCCTAATGAAAAATTTCTTATTATGGGGCCCGCACCAGCACCAATAGAAAAGATTAAAAAAATGTGGCGTGTTCATATAATTATAAAATCCATTAATAAAAAAAATCAAATTATTAGTAAATTTATTTTTGAGAAAATTGGACTTTCAATTTTTGAAAAACAGTTGAATGGGGTTAAAGTTACTTTAGATATTGACCCTATTTCAATGATGTAATATAATGAAATATTATTTTTTATTATTAATTTCATTGATTTTCCCTAATACTTTTCAAACATCTCTTGGCCAATGTACTCTAAAAATATATGATGGAAAAATAAAAAATATCCCGGAATTAATTGATATAATTAATAATGAAACAAATAAACTAACTAGAGAACTTGGCATAATTCAACAAGATCCATTTTCAATTCATATTACAAATAGTTTGAAAAAATTTAATTCCATCGCAGGATCTGCCCCTGCATGGAGTATTGCAATTGCAAAAAATACACCTAACAAAATAATAATGAAAACTCCTAATGTTGCAAAAATTTCTTATTCACATTTTTTAAAAGTTTTAAAACATGAATTAAATCATATATATATGTTTCAATTAAATAAATATTCAACCATTCCTTCATGGTTTAAAGAAGGAATTGCCATGCATTTTTCAAAAGAATTTTCTCTTTTACATAAAATTGAAATTTCTCATTATGCATGGAAAAAAAATTTGGTGCCATTAATTAAATTAAACAAAATTAATAAGAAGAATAATAAAAACATAACTCTACAATATGCAGAATCTGCAGCTGCGATTGAATGTCTTATTTTTTACTATGGTAAAAATATTATTATTGAAATTTTTAAAAACCTACATTTAAATCAAGATTTTGAATTGGCATTAGAAAATGCAATAAATGAAGACTATGTTGATTTTCAAATTAAATTTTCTTCTTTTTTAAATGAAAATTATAAATGGATATTTTTATTAAAAGCTGGAAAACATATTTATGTTATTTTACCATTCATATTAATCATTGGTTTTTATTATAAATATTTTAAAAACAAAAAAATATTAAAATTATGGGAGCTAGAAGAAGAATTAGAAAATTAATACTATTATTATCATTTAAATCATTATTTTGCATGGGATCTTATGAAATTCTAAATTTTCCTACTGACTCTCGAGCGCTTGCCATAAGTAATGCAGCTTCTTCTTATGACCACCATATTCTACGCAATAATCCTGCAACCATATCTAATGATTTTTCTAATTTTTCTTATTCTTATTTCATTTTACCTGCAAACATTCAATATGGAATGATTCAAACATTAAAAAAAACAAAAACTGTAATTAATGTAAATAAAATATCTTTAATAAGTTATGGAAAAATTCTTGATGGCAAAACAAATAAAGCACATTCAGCATTTGACCTACTATTAACTAGAGGTCTTAAATATAAATATAAACATATAACTTCTTTGGGGGTTTCAGTCAACTTCTTAATAAGCTCAATTGCAAATTATAATTCTAGCATAATGACTATGAATTTTGGGGCTAGAAGTAAAATAAATAATAATAGATTAGGATTTGGAGCATCATTGGAAAATCTTATGATTGTATCTAATTTTTTTTCAAGTCATAAAGATTTACCCCCAACCATTTTAAGAAGTGCTTTATATTATCAGCCTTTGTTCTTTCCTGGTATTATTCATTTTGAAATAAAAAAATTTTATTTTGATAATATTATAAAATATTCTATTGGAATAGAATCCAAATCAATAAATAATATTACCATTCGAACTGGATCCGGCTGGAATGAATTAAATCAAATGAATGAAATGTTTAATAATATTTTAAATAACTATTCATTTGGATTAGGAATAGATTTTAATACCATATATTTAGACATTGGATTTAAAAATTTAAATTCCTCAGGTTATATTATAGGAATATCAATTAATAAAAAAATAAATTAAAATTGAAATTTTATTAATTGATCAATAATTAATTTAAATGCTATTACGGTTAATGATATTTTAAATAATATTCTAAAAAAAAATTCAGAAATATAATTTAATATTTTTTTTCCAATATTTGTTCCAATAAAAACAGCAATTGTCAGAGGTAAAATTATTTTCAATTCAGAAAAATATCTAAAATGAAAAATAAAAATGAAAATAGGGATTTTTCCTAAATGACTTATAGCTTGGCAAACCGCTTTATTCGCAATTATATTTTCTTTACTTAAATTCCCCTTTAAAAAAAAGGGTGCTATTAATGGCCCTGTCGCTCCAATAAAAGTTGTACAAAATCCACTTAAAACCCCAACTTTAAAAAAATTTGGACTTTCACTTCTAACATCCAATCGCTTACCATATAAAAACCATAAAATAAAAACTCCTATTAATGGTTTTAAAAAATCTACTTTTATTTCATTTGCAGATTTTATATCATAAAATTGAATTAATATGATTATAATAATTGCAGATATAAACAAACCGAAAATTGCACCCGGTAAATAATTTAGTATAATATTTTTTTTTATATGTTTTTTAAATATAAATGAACGGGTAAGATTACTAATTAATTGAACCATGCCATGTATTGCAACAACCATATAGCCATCTGGTATTATTATTGCCATTATACCTAATAAAATTATGCGGGGCG